>CAUVRW010000011.1:0-11198 GCA_963554425.1 uncultured Veillonella sp. | reverse complement strand
CCGGCAGGTTCTTTTTAGGATGATGATGTACGCCCATACAAAATCATGACAACTATATCAACACTTTGAGTGCTAATACCATAATGGTAATTGTACTTGACCAGATAAGGCAATCATCAATATGTGACGTATCCCATACAACGCATATTGCAATAAAAAATCCTTTTTCTTGTGTTTGGAGTATCAGAAAAAGGCCTTTGATTCTCCTCCCTATCTCTCGTAGGTCAAGTGGTGAATGATGAATAGGCAGTTCTCCTGACTCAGCTTCAACGCGCCTCCAGCCTTCCCAGTTTCCCAGTGACATAATTGGATTTGCTCTGCTTTACAGTGGCGGGACCGTGCCAGACTTTAACTGGCTTCTCTATTATGCTTTCGCACCTATTCCCGAATGTTTGATTGTATGTGTGTATTGTACTCTTTTGGTTTTTCAATGTCAAGAACAAGATGAAAGAGTATGACTATTTTGTAATTGAAAGTAGATATTTGTGACTTTTATTACTAAATGTCATGGCGGGGCTTCTTTTTCATTCTGAAAGTTATAACAGTAGAGATAGATTCACCGGTGCTTTTCTTGCTAAATGGATAGCATTAATTTATAATGAATGAAGATAATACAATATATTGTGACATATAAAGGATGAAAGAATGAAGTATACAAGTACGCGCAGTCATGAAACGGTGAGCGAAACCTTTGCGTTGCTCAATGGATTGGCAAGTGATGGCGGTCTTTACGTGCCAGAAACATTTCCGGAGAAATGCCTTTCCTATCAAGATGTAGCAGACAAAAGTTATGAAGAAATTGCACTGGTTGTATTGAGTAAGTTATTTACGACTTTTACAGAAGCAGAATTAGAAATGATGATTCGCAGTGCTTACAATACGGTGAACTTTGATACACCAGATATGGCACCTATGCATTCTCTATTAGAACGAGTATCCGTGTTGGAGTTATTCCACGGTCGCACCCAAGCCTTTAAAGATATGGCATTGTCCTTATTCCCATATTTATTGGTGGCAGCGAAAGAAGCGGAGCAAGAAACGAAAGAAGTATTAATCCTGACAGCCACCTCTGGTGATACTGGAAAAGCAGCCTTAGAAGGGTTCAAAGATGTGCCAGGAACGCACATCCAAGTGTTCTTCCCTACAGACGGTGTCAGTCCAATGCAACAAGAACAAATGCAAAAGCAAGAAGGGGCCAATGTGAATGTAACCGCTATCGAAGGGAACTTTGATGATGCGCAACAATTCCTGAAACGTCTCTTTGTGGATGCTGATGTGGCGAAGGAAGTGGCAGACAAAGGGGTGAAGTTCTCCTCTGCAAATTCCATCAATATCGGCCGACTAGCGCCACAAGTGGTGTACTATGTAGCAGCCTATGCGGAGCTAGTGAATACAGGAGCTATCCACGAAGATGAAGCGTTCAACGTGGTGGTGCCAACAGGTAACTTTGGCAATATTTTGGCGGCTTACTATGCAAAATGCATGGGTATTCCAGTGGGCAAATTGATTTGTGCATCCAATCAAAACAATGTACTGGCAGATTTCTTCAGCACTGGTACGTATGATATGAATCGTCCATTTTACACGACCATATCTCCATCCATGGATATTTTAGAAAGTTCTAATTTTGAACGCTTTATCTATTATGTGAGTGGTGAAAATGCGGAATTGACAGCACAGCGCATGAAAGCGTTGAAAGCAGAGGGGAAATTCTCTGTAACAGCAGAAGAACTACAAGCAGTGCAAAAAGAATTTGCTGGTGCTTATGTAGACGATGAGATGACAAAAGCTGTTATTGAGCAAGTATACAATTCCTATGGATATGTGATGGATCCACACACAGCGGTGGCGATGGGAGCTTATATGAAAGAGCTAGAGGCTCATCCTGAAGATGGTCACCGTCACACAGTGATTGCTTCCACGGCACATCCTTTCAAATTCCCAACACCGATTTGCGAAGCTTTGGATATCAAAGTAGGAGCAACTCCTTATGAAAGCTTAGACAATATTTCCGCTGTGACCGGCGTGAGTTGTCCAAAACAATTGGCGGAGTTACAACACAAACCATTGCGTTTTACTAAGGTGATTCCGAAAGAATCTATGAAAGAAGAAATTCTATCCTTTGTGGATACTTTCAGACAGTAGGTGACCTATGGTACAAGCATTTTTCTTTTCCCTCATGTCATCCTTTGCATTCAGTATCATGAATTTATTTGTGAAACTATTAGGCGATGGTATGCCAGCGGCAGAGGTGACTTTTTTCAGAGGATTGATAGGAACAATTGCCGTACTCATAGTGATGCGACAAAAAGGGATTTCCTTTTCCACAGAGCATCGAGGGTTATTAACCTTGCGAGGTATCTTTGGTGGACTAGGAAACTTGAGTAATTTTATTGCCTTAGTGTATATGTCTATGGCAGATGCGTCTATTTTATTCCAACTGTCGGGCATATTCGTACTGATTTTTAGCAACATTGTATTGAAAGAAAAACTACCTAATGGATCCGCTAAATGGTTGGGGTTAATCTTCTTAGCCGTTGTGTATATGATTCAACCGTGGAATTTATCGGGCTTACATTGGTATTCTTTCATTGCTATTGCAGGAGCGGCCTTATCGGCGGCGGCCTATACAACGATTCGCACCATTAGCTTAAAAGGTGGTCACAGTTCTTATGAAATTATGTTTTATTTTTTAGTGACCACTATGTTAGTAGGCGGCATTGTGATGATACCAGATTTTGTGTGGCCCAACGCAACACAAGCGCTGTATTTGGGATGTATTGGAGCCATTTCCGTAGTGGCTCAGTTCTTCCTAACCGGTGCCTTTGTGGCAACCAATGCGGTGGTGGCACAATTTATGCAATATGTAGGGGTATTCTTTAACTCCTTCTGGGGATTTATTGTCTTCGGAGAAAACCTAGCTTTGGCAACGGTCATTGCAGGTATTATTATGTTTAGTTCATCAGTGATGTTGGCTCGTTTGAAAGAAGAACAAGCTCACACACGGTAGTCAATCAAGAAAGAGGTATGACGATGAGTGAAAAATTATATCAATTTGGTCTAGTCGGTTTGGCTGTTATGGGACAAAACTTGGCCCGCAACATTGCCCGTCATGGATTCAGCATTGCTGTGTACAACCGTACACCACAAAAAACAGATGAGTTTGTAGCCAACTATAGCCATGAAGGAACAATCGGCGGAGCACATACACCAGAAGAATTTGTAGCAATGCTAGAAAAACCTCGTAAAATCATGTTCTTGGTGAAAGCAGGTCAACCTGTAGATGACATGATCGAAGCGTTCTTGCCATATTTAGACCAAGGTGATACATTAATCGATGGCGGTAACTCCCATTACTCAGATACCATCCGTCGTACAAAATACTTAGAATCCAAAGGATTCCGTTTCTTAGGAGTTGGTGTATCTGGCGGTGAAGAAGGTGCCTTGAACGGACCGAGCTTGATGCCAGGTGGTAACGAAGCGTCTTACAATGAATTGGCGCCTATCTTTACAGCGATCGCAGCTCAAGTGGCAGATGGTCCTTGCTGCACATACGTAGGCGATGACGGTGCGGGCCATTATGTAAAAATGGTGCACAACGGTATCGAATACGGAGATATGCAATTGATTTCCGAAGCCTACTTTATGATGAAAGAATTACTTCGCATGAGCGATGATGAAATCGGCGATGTATTTGCGAAATGGAATACAGGATTATTAGATTCTTATTTAATCGAAATCACTGCGAAAATTATGAAAGTAAAAGATACTGATGGAACTCCATTAGTAGAAAAAATCTTGGACAAAGCAGGTCAAAAAGGTACTGGTAAATGGACGAGCCAAGAAGGCTTAGACCTTGGTGTGCCAATTCCAACTATTGCTGAAGCGGTATTTGCTCGTGCTATGTCCGCCTACAAAGCGGAACGCGTGTTGGCAGAACCAGTATTAGCAGGTCCTACAGAAGTATTTGAAGGTGATAAAGAAGCTTTGATTGATGCGATTCACTCTGCCTTGTATGCATCTAAAATTTGTTCCTATGCACAAGGTTTTGCATTGATTAAAGCAGCGGCAAAAGAATATAATTGGAATATCAACTTCGGTGATATGGCATTATTGTGGCGTGGTGGTTGCATCATCCGTGCAGCATTCTTAGAAGATATTAAAAAAGCTTTCACTAATAATCCAGATTTGAACAATTTGATGTTGGATCCATTCTTCGCAGAAGCATTGCAAACACACCAAGCAAAATGGCGTGACGCGATCATTGCTGCGAAACGTTATGGTATCCCAACACCTGCTTTCAGTGCATCCTTAGATTACTTCGATTCCTATCGTCGTGGCGTATTGCCAGCGAACCTAATCCAAGGACAACGCGACTTCTTTGGTGCTCATACCTACGAACGCACAGACAAAGAAGGTACATTCCATACAGAGTGGGCAGAAGCGTAAGGGCTATATTGTATCTTTTCCTAAAAATGCTAACATATAGCAAACATCCCTAGGTGGTGTCCTAGGGATGTTGACTTTTATGTATACATGCTCTTTATCTTGCGACCAGCTTTCTATGAATGATATAATTTACTTAACAAATATTGTTGGACTAAGATATTCTGAGGGAGGTATTCTTATGAGCAATGTAACGTTAACGTATTATGGTCATGCTACGTTTGCTTTGAGCAATGGTGAGGTCACATTGGTATGTGATCCGTTCTTTACGGGCAATACATGGGATGTGGCAAAGGCAGAGGATATACAGTGCCAATACATTTTTGTGTCTCATGGTCATGATGATCATTATGGTGATACGGATTTGATTGCGAAAAATAATGATGCTCTTGTCATCTCTACGGCTGAGGTAGCAGGCAAAGCGGCGTCTGCAGGTGCTCGCACGCATGCCATGCACTTAGGTGGAAAGTTCAATTTCCCATTTGGTTCCATTCGTTTAACGCCAGCCTTCCATGGTTCTGGAGTGCCAGGTGGACATGCAGCAGGCGTAGTGATTGAGTTCTTTGGTAAACGTGTATACTTTGCAGGTGATACGGCATTGTTCAGCGATATGAAGTTAATCAGCCGCCATGGTGACATCGACTATGCATTGCTACCAATTGGTGATAACTACACCATGGGTGTGGAAGATGCAGTGACAGCAGCATCTTGGATTCAAGCGAATACAACTATTCCAATTCATTACAAAACATGGCCTGTTATCGATAAAGAACCAGCAACCTTTGTAGCATTGTTGGAAGCAAAACATAAACAAGCAGGACTTGTGGTCGACCCAGGGCAAACTATCGAACTGTAATTACATATCACTAAGCTTATATTCATTTAGATGCGATAAAAGATCTTTACATGAAGACGTATAATAGAAAGGAACTGTTCCTGAATCACATTGGGACAGTTCTTTTCTATATCTTAGACCTTTCACAATACAGATTACTGACGTCAATCCCTTCTCTATGGTATAATAATCTTCACATGGAGGTATCTATGAAATTAACACATTTTGATGAAGGCGGTAATGCGCATATGGTGGATGTGTCCCAAAAGGATCATACAGAGCGCGTAGCTGTAGCAGAAGGGTTTATTACGCTCAGTGAGGAAGCTTTTAGTATTGTGGCTAGTGGGAATGTCAAAAAAGGTGATGTGTTAGCAGTGGCACAATTGGCAGCCATCATGGGAGCGAAACAAACGTCTAACCTTATTCCGTTATGCCATCCATTGGCGTTGACGAAGGTGAGTGTAGACTGTTCCTTGGTAGAAGAGAAACAAGCTGTGTGCATTCGTAGCACAGTGAAAACTACGGGCCCTACAGGGGTGGAAATGGAAGCGTTAACAGCGGTTCAAGTTGGTCTATTGACGGTCTATGATATGGTGAAAGCCGTTGATAAAAGTATGACCATTGGTCCTGTGTATCTTGTGGAAAAACAAGGTGGTAAAAGCGGACATTTTAAGCGATAAGATAGTAGGTGAATCATGGAAATTGTATTAGTAGAACCGGAAATTCCTGGTAATACAGGCAATATTGCACGTCTTTGTGCAGCAAATCATATGACACTACATTTGGTGGAACCTTTGGGGTTTTCCATTGAAGATAAATATTTAAAACGAGCAGGTCTTGATTATTGGCATCTAGTAGATGTAAAAATACATAAGTCCTTGGATGAAGTGTATGAACAATATAAAAATCGGCGTTTTTGGTATGCTACGACAAAGGCTGCCCATACGCACGCAGAAGTGCAATATGAAATTGGAGATATGCTCGTGTTTGGTAAAGAAACAAAAGGTTTGCCAGAAGAAATTGTGGCAGCCAATCCAGATACATGCATTCGCATTCCGATGATTGATGAAGCGCGGTCTTTGAATTTATCGAATGCGGTGGCAATCATTGCCTATGAAGCTATGCGCCAACTGGATTTCCCAGATTTGCAGGCCGTTGGACCAGGTGTATCTATCGAGGTGTAACCTCTTGATAGTAGGTATTGGTCTATAGAAAATACTAAATATAGTAAGTCTAATTATATGGTATAGCCTATATATAGTGAAATATCATAGACTTTCACAGAATGACCAAAGATTTAGATAATATAGACTGTATGGCATACACAGTATATGAAAGAATATAAGAATGAAATCCTAATAGGATGGAGGAGGAATTATGAATTACGATTTAGCATATGAATTACAAAAAGCAATGCGTGACAGCGAAGAACATAAAGAGATGATGGCAGCCCAAGAGGCAATTAAAGACGACCAAGCAGCAAAAGGCATGGTAGAAGAATTTATGTCTTTACAAATGCAACTGGAATATGCAAAAATTGCAGATGCTCCTGAAGCGGAAGAGTTATTGAAAAAATTAGAAGGCTTATTGCCAATGGTACAAGCTAATTCCGGTGCGAATGCGTACTTAACAGCGCATGCACGTTGGACACAAGTGGCGAATGATATTTATCGAATCATTAGCGAACCAATCACTGAAGGTATGAAAATTTTAGAAAAGGCAAACTAATATGAGTGCTGTATGGGAAGCATTGCAACAGGTGATTCCGTTGGATCGCATTCAAAGGGATGCGCTGTTAGCACCTTTCACGACCTTTCAAATTGGAGGACCTGCGGATCTACTTGTACTACCTCGTTCTATACAAGAATTGCAGGATTGCATGCGTGTATTACATGCTCATAACATAGAACCTTTTGTGCTAGGCCTAGGATCTAATGTGTTGATTCAAGATGGTGGTATGCGTGGCGTCGTTCTTTGCTTGAAAGAATTGCAAGAGGAGCAACACCGCAACGGTACAACCATTACTATGAGCGCTGGGTATACTTTGAAAGAAGTATCCGAATACGCCCAACGTGAATGTTTAAGCGGCTTGGAATTTGCCATCGGTATTCCTGGTAGTTTGGGCGGCGCTGTATTCATGAATGCAGGTGCCTATGATGGAGAGATGGATCAAGTGGTAACCAGTGTAGATGCTGTAGATATGCAGGGACACTTGCACCACTATAACCGAGAAGAATTGCAGTTTGCCTATCGTCATAGCCGCTTTCATGAGAACCATGAAATCATCGTTCGTGTGACTATGGAATTACAGGAAGGAAATCCTGAGGATATCCAAGGACGGATGGATGATCTTACTGAAAAACGAGAGTCTAAACAACCATTGGAACATGCCAGCGCAGGATCTACCTTCAAGCGCCCACCGGGATATTATGCAGGAACTTTGATTGACCAAACAGGTTTGAAAGGGTTATCCGTAGGGCCTGCAGAGGTATCTATGAAGCATGCTGGATTTGTGGTCAATCGTGGAGGCGCTACAGCCAATGATGTGCTAGGTGTAATTCATGAGGTACAAAAACGGATTCATGCAGCTCATGGGGTGCAGTTGGAACCAGAGGTGCGCATTCTAGGGGAATCTCGTGAACCAATGGGTTCTGTTGTCGCCGTTGTGAGAGCTCAAGAGACAGATATTCCGGCATTGTCTAACTTGTGTGCAGACACATTTAGAGAAACTTTCAGTCATGACAATACGGAAGAGGAATTACAGGCTTTCTTTGATGAGGCTTATAACCATGATGTATTGAAACGTGAGTTGGACCATGACGAGAGTGAAACATATCTAGCTTACGTAGATGATGTGTTGGCGGGGTATTTGAAAATAAACTGGGGCGACGCACAAACAGAGCGTAAATTAGAGAATGCCTTTGAAGTACAGCGCCTATATGTGCTCAAAGAGTACCATGGACAAGGCGTGGGTAAAGCCTTGTTTGAAAAAGCTTTGCGCATCGCTGAATCTGGTAATTTTTCTTGGGCATGGTTAGGCGTTTGGGAGAAAAATTATAAAGCCCAACATTTTTATAAACGCTATGGATTTGAAAAATTTGGAGAACACCAATTTGTTGTGACTCCAGAGAAGACAGATATCGATTGGTTGTTGAAGAAATCTTTGCGATAATCCTTGACATATCCATTGTATTTTGAGTATAATATTTCGGTAAGCAATTTGTACGGACTTCCACTAGCCCCGGAAGGTGGCAATTGCTTCTGTTAATACATTCTTGTTATTAGGAGGAAAGCAGCATGAAAACTACATTTATGGCCAATGCGAACAATATTGAACGCAAATGGTATGTTGTTGACGCTGAAGGTAAAACTTTAGGACGTCTTGCTGCCGAAGTTGCTAAAGTTCTTCGGGGCAAACATAAACCAACTTTTACACCACATGCAGACACTGGTGACCACGTTATCGTTGTGAACGCAGAAAAAGTTCGTGTAACAGGTAAAAAATTATTACAAAAAGAATATTTCCGTCATTCTGGTTATCCAGGCGGATCCCGTTTCACTACACTTGCTATGATGTTGGAAAAACATCCTGAACGTGTAATCGAAATGGCAGTTAAAGGTATGCTTCCAAAAAATAAATTGGGTGCACAACAATACCGTAAATTGAATGTATACGCTGGCGCAGAGCATCCACATGCTGCTCAAAAACCAGAAGTTTTGGAATTAGATATCCGTTAATACCGGGAGGAGGAACATATAATGGCAGTAGCACAATACTACGGCACTGGTCGTAGAAAATCTTCCGTTGCTAGAGTTCGTCTGGTACCGGGTACAGGTAAAATCACTGTAAACAAACGCGAATTAAATGAATATTTCGGTCGTCAAACTCTTGAGTTGATTGTTAAACAACCATTGGTATTAACAAACACTTTAGAACAATACGACGTTGTGGCAACTGTAGCTGGTGGTGGCCCATCCGGTCAAGCTGGTGCAATTCGTCACGGTGTGTCTCGTGCATTATTAGAAGTTGATGGCGAACTTCGTCAAGGTCTTAAAAAGGCTGGCTTCTTAACTCGTGACCCACGTATGAAAGAACGTAAAAAATACGGTCTTAAAAAAGCTCGTAAAGCATCTCAATTCTCCAAACGTTAATTTGGCGATTACAGAACCCAGTACCCTTATGGTGCTGGGTTTTTTGTTACCTCTGGAGGATCTGTGTTAATAGAGAAAGGAATGATACTACATGGATAAACTACTAAGACTATTGGGAGTGGTAGCTGTGGCACTGATCATATGGTATTTGCCACATACGCCAGAAATTTCAGATCAAGGATGGCATTTATTAGCTATCTTTACAGCTACTATTGTGGGCTTTATACTACGACCATATCCCACTGGGGTAATGGCATTTATGGGATCTGCGGCGGCAGTCGCTACTAGTTCGATTAAGATGAATGAAGCGTTATTAGGCTATGCAGAGCCTAATGTATGGCTTATCGTGTCGGCTATCTTCTTTTCTAGAGGAATTATTAACTCTGGATTAGGGCGACGCATTGCGTATACCTTAATTCATTGGTTCGGTACGAGTACCTTGCGTTTAGCCTATGCCTTGGCGATGACAGATTTAATTATTTCTCCGGCTACTCCATCTAATACAGCTCGTGGAGGTGGTATTATCTATCCTATCGTGCAAAATATTTCTATGGCCTTTGATTCGAGACCAGGAGAAACAGCACGTCGCATGGGAGCCTACCTAATGACTACGGCTCACACAGTAAATGCCTGTACAGTGACTGTATTCTTGACCGCTTGTAGTGGTAACTTGTTGATTACATCTTTAGGAGCAAAATTATTTGGCTACACTGTGACATGGTGGGAGTGGTTTTTAGCAGGAGCCTTGCCTGGTTTGCTCAGTATGGTTATCATGCCGTGGTTTATTTATAAAATTTACCCACCTGAAATCAAAGAAACACCAGAAGCTCCAGCTATGGCTCGTGAAGAGTTAGATAAACTAGGTCCGATCACGACGATGGAGAAAAAGGTAGCAGCTATCTTTGTGGGGGCAATTCTACTCTGGTCTACTACGACAATTACGGGTTTACATGCGACGGTCATTGCGATTATGGCCGTACTAGCCTGTGTCATTAGCGAATGTCTTACATGGGATGATATTTTGAAAGAAACCACAGGTTGGGATATTTTAATCTGGATGGGTACTCTAGTAGGTATGGCTGGATTACTTGGTAAATTAGGGGTTGTAGCTGTTTTTGCAAAATTCGTCAGCACTATGTTAGGTGGTATGTCTTGGGAGTGGGCGGCTTTGATTATTTCGTTAGTCTTTGTATACTCGCAGTATTTCTTCGCCAGCGGCACCGCTCGTATTACAGCTTTATTTTCTGCCTTTGCGTCTATCTTAATTGCCTTGGGAGCACCAATTCCTTATGCAATTTTAATGTTTGGCTTGATGAATAGCCCCGGCTGTACGTTGACACATTATAGCTCTGGGGTAACACCAATCTTCTTTGGCAGTCACTACGTGCCACAAGTGACCTGGTGGAAAGTAGGATTTTATATTTCCGTATTGAATTATATCTTCCATTTCTTCTTTGGTAACCTAAGCATGAAGTTATTTGGAATCATCTAAGATAATGTATATAGGGAAATACTTCCAGTGTAGTCATCGTAGTGCATGAGTAGATGATTTCTTTGTAATGATGATAGTATATGGTTCCATAGAGGTAATGGTAGTATATGACTCCACAGAAGTAATGGATGTATATCCTTTATAATTAGGACTAGAATAGGTTTTATAGAAGGTTGTGCTGAAATGCCATAGATGTATTTCAGTACAATCTTTTTTTGCGCTGTTTTAAATGTGGTGGCTCATATATGCGTGGTTCTGACATTTGTGATAGAG
>CAUVRW010000010.1:0-11208 GCA_963554425.1 uncultured Veillonella sp. | reverse complement strand
TTAGGCCGTGATTCACGGATAGCTCTGAACCGATCTTTATCTTCCTGTGTATAACTTTTAGGCACAAAGTTTTCATTCACATCTAGTGCTTCGTTAAAGTTACTTTGTTCGTACACAGTACGTTGTGGCGCTGTATATCCCTTTTGGCGAATTGTATCCACGAGAGCCTCTGTTTTTTCACGCATCACCGTAAATCCTTGAGAGCGTCCAGTGAATACTTTATCGTAATCGATGGCTGTAGCAACGGTTTCTTCTTGATTGGCTGTTACGTGATGCGTAGGGTGTTCTAAAGCTTGCAAAATACTATTATACACTGCTTTAAAAACTGGTTTATCATCTGAGAATTTTACTTCGCTTTTCCGTGGATGTACATTGATATCCACCGTTCCTGGTGGCACAACAATTTGTAATACTACTAAAGGATAGCCACCTTTTGGCAATAGTGCATGGTATGCCGTATCGATAGCCTTGTAGATAGCCTTATCGGCAATGACACGTTGGTTCACTATGGTCGTCTGCCATTGACGGCTACTCTTTAGTACCGTTGGCTTGCTGACCACACCTTCTACATATATGCCTTCTGCTTCATAAGCAATAGGAAATACATCTTCACTGACTTTAAATCCGTATAGAGCAGCAATGGTATCCACCATCCTATGATTTCCTGGTGTCATGATGGTCACACGGGTATCCACAATGCATTTGAAAGCAATATGAGTGTGACTCAGTGCCAGTTTGCCAATCATATCCTGAATCTTATTCGCTTCTGTACGAGTTGATTTTAAGAACTTTCTACGAGCCGGGGTGTTATAGAATAAATCTTTCACCTCAATGGTGGTACCCACTGAGGTACCACATGGATCACAGTCCACCATGTGACCACCTTCGATGTAAATCCGCGTACCCATATCATCTGTTTCTTGTCGTGTACGCAAGGTAAACTTGGATACGGAGGCGATGCTAGCAATGGCTTCCCCACGGAACCCTAAGGAGGCAATGTCGTATAAATCGTCAGCACTGCGAATTTTACTAGTAGCATGGCGAAGTACAGCTAGGCGTGCATCTACTTCAGACATACCGCAACCATTGTCGGTAATGCGCATGTATTCGATGCCACCTTCTGCAATTTCTACTTCAATAGAAGTAGCCCCTGCATCGATAGCATTTTCTACTAATTCTTTGATGACAGAGGCAGGGCGTTCTACCACTTCGCCTGCTGCAATCTGATTGATGGTCGTTTCATCTAGGACATGAATGGTTGGCATTACTTGCCACCTCCTTGTTTTGCCTCTTCTTGTAAACGATATAATTCACTGATGGCCTCGATGGGTGTCATACTCATAATGTCTAATTTCAGCAATTGATCGAGGACAGGTTGCGTAAATAAATCACCGCTCCCAAATAGAGGTCCTGTAACGCTTGGTTTTTCTTTTTTCTTAGGCGCTGGTTCCGATACTACTGTTCCATCTTCTAAGTGAGCTAATATAGTATTTGCTCTATCTAGTACAGCTTTGGGTAGTCCTGCCAATTTAGCTACATGGATACCATAACTACGGTCTGCCCCACCTTTTACAATACGGCGTAAAAATAGTACATCATTACCTTTATCTTTCACAGCCACGGTGTAATTTTTCAGTTTACTATATTGCTCTTCAAGTTCAATCAACTCATGATAATGAGTAGCGAACAAACTTTTACAGTGAATGGTTTCACAAATATGTTCCACCACAGCACGAGCTATGCTAAGCCCATCAAATGTGGACGTACCACGGCCAATTTCGTCAAGGATAACTAGACTGTTGCACGTGGCATGTTCTAGGATATAGGATACTTCTTTCATTTCTACCATGAATGTACTTTGACCAGTAGAAATGTCATCGCTAGCTCCGACGCGTGTAAAAATTCTGTCCACAGGAGCAATAGTCGCTTCTCTAGCAGGGATGAATGAACCAATTTGAGCCATAATCATAAGCAAAGCTACCTGACGCATATAGGTAGATTTACCCGCCATGTTAGGACCTGTGATGAGGATAAACTCCTCTTCGGAATGGTTCAATACCACATCATTCGGTATAAATAATTCCTGTTTCAGCAAGGTTTCAATCACTGGATGGCGGCCGTCCTTAATGGAAATGGCACCATTGGTCACGATAGTTGGACATACATATTTATTAGTAAACGCTACTTCCCCTAAGCTTAAAATAACATCTAATTGTGCAATGCCACGAGCCGTTTCTTGGATTTCTTTAATATTCTCTTTTGCTATAAGGCGCAAGTCTTGATACAAAGAATATTCCAATTTTTGAATCTGCTCTTTTGCATTGAGCATTTTAATTTCAAATTCTTTAAGCTCTGGAGTAATATATCGCTCCGCATTGGTTAAGGTCTGCTTACGAATGAAATAATCTGGTACAAGCCCCACTTGACCTTGAGACACTTCAAAATAGTATCCAAATACTTTATTGTATCCTGTTTTAAGGCGAATCCCTGTAGCTTGTTTCGCCTCTTCTTCTAAACGATGCAACCATTCTTGACTATTGGTGGCTAAAGAACGTAATTCATCAAGTTCCGCACTATATCCATCACGGATAACATGACCATCTTTCAGTGCCAACGACGGCTGATCAACGATAGCCCGTGTTAATAAGTTACATAAGTCATCATGGGTATGAATCATGCTATGACAGTCTTGTAAAATATTAGAGGTACACTCTTGTAATACCTCTTGAATCATCGGCAATACTCGTAAAGATTCCCGCAAGGATGCAAAATCTCTAGGAGACACACTCCCCGTTTCTACACGGCTTAGAATCCGTTCAAAGTCATAAACAGAGGTCAATAAAGAACGGAGTTGACTGCGCATGGTCGGGTTGTCGATAGATTCACCTATCCCCATTTGACGGCGCACGATGCGATGGATATCCATCAAAGGATGTTCAATCCATTGTTTTAACATACGTGCACCCATAGGGGTCAATGTTTTATCCAGTACATCTAGAAGCGTTCCCTTTTTAGATCCATCTCGAACATTTCTTGTAATCTCTAAATGGCGCAAGCAAGATGTATCCAAGATCATCCGGTCTCCCACAGATAGTTGGTGCACATAATTGATGTGCGACGTATCTGTTTTAATGACGTCTTCTAAATACAGAATCACATATCCCAATGCTTCTAGTACATCTTCTTCAAGCAATCCTGCATCAGAAAAATGTTCACGACCTTTCAGACGAATACTGTCCATAGTGTCTGTAGGCGCGAACGGAGACAAGGCTATGCCAGACATTTGACGGGTTAAAAAATCTTGTATACTGACAGGTAATTCACTACTACCAGCTAGGATGAGCTCTTTCGGCTGGTACATGGTGAAAGCATCAAATAAAGAACTTTCACTAGAACTATCCATACGTTCCCAGATCACTTCACCAGTGGTGATATCTGTAAACAACACAATGCGCTGTCCCCCTGTTTCATAGGTCAAAGCTAAAAAGTTATTTTCTCCATCTTTTGTGCCATTTTCACTGAGTACTGTGCCCGGTGTGATCACACGAATGACATCACGTTTTACGATACCCTTTGCCTCTTTAGGATCTTCTACTTGTTCACAGATGGCTACCTTGTAACCTTTACTGATGAGCCTTTCAATATAGGATTCCGCAGAATGGAAAGGAACGCCACACATAGGAGCTTTATCTTCTTCACCCGCATTGCGACCTGTTAAGGTTATATTTAATTCTCGGGATGCGGTGATAGCGTCGTCGTAAAAAAGCTCGTAAAAGTCACCTAATCGAAAAAATAATAATTCCTTTTCATAGCGAGCTTTAATACTAAAATACTGCTCCATCATAGGCGTTTGTTTTTTGCCCATCCTGCTAACTCCTTTCTATAATACAGTGCCGTATAATACCCACGTTTGTCCTTTGTCAATGCGTACATCAATAGTATCCCCGATGTGTAAGCTATCTTGTTTAGGGAATAAGACCATTTTATTGCCCGACGTACGTCCAAACCACATATTTTCATCAGTACGACTAGGTCCTTCTACAATAATATCGTACACTTTTCCTTCCATAGCTTGGTTAAGCTCCAAGGAAATCTCATTTTGTACATCCATCAAGGCTTGTAAACGAACGCGTTTCACTTCCTCTGGCACTTGCTCTTCAAATTCTGCTGCTGGCGTACCAGAACGTTTAGAATAAATGAAAGTAAACGCCATGTCATAACGTACATCTTTCAATAGTTGCAATGTTTGTTGGAAATCTTCCTCTGTTTCTCCAGGGAAACCCACAATAATATCTGTAGTGATAGTAACTCCATCTATTTTTTTACGGCAATATTGTAATAAATCTTTATATTGTTCCACAGAATAATGACGGTTCATGCGTTTCAAAATATTGTCAGATCCAGACTGCACTGGTAAATGCAACTGTGTCACAATATTGGAAGAGCGTCCTAAGGCATCTACCATGCCTTTCGTCATATCTTGTGGATGGCTTGTCATATAGCGAATACGCTCGATGCCTGGGATTCCATCTAAGGCATCAACTAAAGTACCAAAGTCTGTGCCATCTTTAAAATCCAAACCATAAGAGTTTACGTTTTGTCCCAACAAAGTGATTTCTTTAAAGCCTTTTTCGCCTAAGTCACGTACATCTTTCACGATGGCTTCTACAGGACGGCTAATTTCACGGCCCCGCACATGAGGTACGATACAGTATGTACAGAACTTATTACAGCCGTTCATGATCGGTACCCACGCAAAGAATGTACCATTTGGTTTTGCCGCCAATTCAGGCAATACTGTATTGTCCATCTCTACATTGACTTGACGTTTTTTCGTTCGTTGTACTTCTTTGACCATTTCATTGATATGTTGAATATTATGGGTACCTAATACGATATCAATATGAGGGGCCCGCTTAAACATATCTGCTTGGTTCTTCTGTGCCATACAACCAGTAATAGCAATAATCAAGTTTTTATTTTTCTCTTTCAAATGCTTTAACTCGCCGATGCGACCATAAATTTTATTTTCTGCCGTTTCGCGAACGCAACAAGTATTTAAAATAATTAAATGTGCTTCATTTACCTCTTCTGTAGGCACATATCCAACAGATTCCAATTGATGGGCCAATCGTTCTGAATCACTTTCATTCATTTGGCAACCATATGTATAAATATAGTATGACTTCATATTACTCCTTATGCTTGTATTTTACTTTTGATGGCTCAATGGTGCCACCTACCTTAATAGCAAGTCTCTCGATTGACATGCCTGTAATATATTCGATTTCTTGACGTATCGTTTTTTGCAAGGTATCCATGATTTCCTTGACCACGAATCCGAGCATAACCGTAACGTCAATTTGTAAGATTAACCCATTGGTAACTTCCTTACTCTTTTTGATATCCATACTGCGCACATCTGTCACACCTGGGGACTTTTCAATACTATTCTTGATGAGTGCTTGAATCACTGCATCTTCAAAGACCAGTTTGCCATAATAGCTGAAAGCTGGACGTATGACGGATTTTTCCCATCCCTCATCTTGCTTCGTAGACAATCTAGTTCTGCGCCAGAACGACTTAATAGGGTCGATTAAAAAGCCTTTAAAGTGAGGCTTTAACTCCACAGATGGAACGGGAATAATATGTTTTCCCTCTTTTAGTCTAGCATGTTGTGCTTTTTCAATATCTTTAGGACTAGCTACATCTTCAATATGAATATAATAGGATGGACCTGGGATTCCCAAGGCCTTCGTAATTTTTCCAATCATATTCTCCGATGTGCCCAATATCATAAGGCGTTCTGGTTGAATCTCATCCAGTGCTTTTCGCACACTTTCCACCTGTTTTTTATCTTGAAAGATAGCACGACGAACAGCTTTAATACGATTTTCTTCTTTTTTAGCAGAAAATCCACCCACAATGCGATTATTATGAATTAAAATACCGTCATCGATAATACAAGATGCGTGGTGTTCATGGGCCACCACCAATGCTCTATGACTTTTACCTGTTCCGCTAGGGCCAATAAATGCGATTACATCCATACTACACCTCTATGCGCCTTGTAAGGCTTTCATAAACTCTGCTACCCACTCACTTTGTATTTCATATTCTCCAAGACCGATACTTTCAGGAAAGCGATCTTGTATGCCGTGAAAGTCCGAGCCACCGGAGATTAACAATCCCTTATCAGTGGCAAATTGATGATATTTAGCACTATCCTCGGCAGAATGGCTAGAATGATAGACCTCTACGCCATCAAAAGGAAGTGTTAGTAATTCATGCACATAATCGTCATTTTCCACTAATTTGGGATGGGCTAGCACGGCGATACCACCGGCACGATGAATCAAATCGATAGCCTGTTGTGGGGCATACTTTTCCTTCGGCACAAAGCAGGGACCATTGGGGTTTAACATGGTATCAAAGGCTTCCCCTACAGTTTTCACATAGCCGTGAGCAATCAATAATTGCGCAATATGAGGGCGCCCAAAGGACACAGCATCGGTAAAGGTATTTACCAATTCCTCATAGGAAATATCATAACCTTCCTCAGCACATTTATCCACCATTTTATGGATTCTAGAACGACGCACTTCTTTAAAGTGAGAAATATAATCCTGTAGTTCCGGATGGTCTAAGGAAAATTGATATCCCAATACGTGCACTTCTTTCTCATTGTAATAGGTACTAAACTCACAGCCATGATAGATTTGAATCCCTGTTCTATCCTCATTTGTTAATTGACCGTAGGCACCAACTTCATCATGATCTGTAATAGAGATCGCTTGTATTTGTTTCTCTTTTGCTAATGCCACTAAATCCCTTGGCATATACGTACCGTCTGATACATTTGTATGCATGTGGAAATCGACTAACATAGACCCTCCTTTCCTAACGATTTTGTTCTTTCATACGGCGTTGAATATCTCGTTTTGCATCTCGCTCCGCCATATCTTGTCGTTTATCGTAATTTTTCTTACCCGTCACAAGGCCAATGGTAACTTTTACATACCCATGACTATAGTGAAAGTTCAATGGAATCAAGGAATAGCCTTTTTCTTTCACTTGTCCTAAGAGTTTATGAATTTCTCGTTTATGCATAAGCAATTTACGAGTCCGTTCCGGCTCGTGATTGAACTGATTACCCTGTTCATACTTGCAAATATGCACTTGGTATAAGAAAAGTTCCCCATTTTCAATGCGACAAAAACTATCTTTTAAATTAATGCGCCCAGCCCGAATCGACTTCACTTCCGTTCCTGTAAGGGCAATGCCTGCCTCATAGGTTTCATGAATGTGAAAGTCATGCCGAGCTTTGCGATTATCTACAATTAACGCATTGTTATCTTTCGCCATTACCGTTTCCTCTGTTTCTTTCCTTGTTTACGATGACTCTTTTTATGTATCGTTTCATAAAAGGCTGTTTTCTTTTTTGTATCCAACTTGCGTAGCATTTTCTCTACCACTTTCGTGGTACCTGTCGTTTCTATTATATCATGAGATTGGCTACCACGGCGTTTTCGTTTCTCTTCTTTTTGCTTCCTATTGGATTTTTTACTTCCTTTTTTAGGTTTTGAAAGTGATCCTTCACGACTTTGACCTCGCCGTAAGTATCCATCGATGTATTCCACTTCACCAATGACAAAATCAATTTGACGAAGTTCCGTATCGGCTTTGATTAATGTTACCGTCACCGGTGTACCTAAGCGATATTCTTTACCACTTCTTCTACCATAGGCCATATAATGTGGTTCGTCAAAAACATAATGATCATCATCCATCAAGTTATATGGCACTAATCCATCCACCCCATTATCCAGTTCAATGAATAAACCAAAGGCAGTTATGGAGCTCACATGACCTTCGAAACTTTCACCTACATATTGCGCCATATACTGAACCTTTTTCATATCCAGCGTTTCCCGTTCTGCTTCTGTGGCGATTTGTTCACGCTCTGAACAATGACTGGCGCCATGTGTTAAGTACGCTTCATCAGCGATAGATGCCATACGTTTTGGCTTACCACTTAATACATAGCGTAACAATCTATGCACCATCAAATCAGGATAGCGACGGATGGGCGATGTAAAATGGGTATATGTATTAGAGGCCAACCCAAAGTGTCCAATATGTTCCGAGCTGTATTTCGCTTGTTGCATGGAACGAAGTACCATAATCTGTACCACAGGTTCAATCTCTGTACCGCTGACGGATTGCAATAATTCTTCAATATGCTTAGGCTCCACCTTGCTTGGCAATTTCACAGGATAACCAGAATGATGTAAGACGGTAATGAGTTGTTCTAATTTCGTATCCTTTGGATCTTCATGAATACGATAGATAGATGTATCCAATCGTTCACTGAGGAAAGTTGCCACTGTTTCATTGGCTAACAACATACATTGTTCAATTAATTTTTCTGCAATGGTTCTATCTTTTCGTACAATTCGTTGCGGTGTTCCCATACCATCTAAGAGAACTTTATATTCTGGGAATTCAAAACTAATGGCCCCTGCTTGTTGACGCATTTTCATCAATTGGTATGCCAATGTTTCCAATGTTCGTACCATCTCCATAAGTGGTGCCAAATCATCAGGAATAATGTTCTCTTCTATAGCTAAATAGATTTCCTTATAGCTACAACGGCGTGTAATATGAATAATGGACGGTTTAATGGTGTAGTGCACCACCTTACCATGAGGGTTCACTTCCATGATACAAGACATGGCATAGCGATCTTCCTTAGCTTGCAAGGAACAAATACCATTTGACAACTCCACCGGCAACATCGGAATCACACGGTCCACCAAATACACACTGGTGCCACGGCGATATGCCTCTTGATCAATGATAGAACCAGCTGGTACGTAGTGACTGACGTCTGCAATATGAACCCCTAATTCAATATTGCCATTATCCAACACTTTCGCATGAACAGCATCATCTAAATCCTTCGCATCTTCTCCATCGATGGTGATCATTTCTTGATGTCGCAAATCTAAGCGATCTGCTCCTTCAGTGACTGTGAAAGAAATCTTCCGAGCCTCTTCTTGCACATCTTTTGGAAACTCTTTTGGCAAATCAAAGGTAGCCATCACGGACAATACATCTAAATCCGGTGTAGAACTATCTCCTACAATTTCCACAATTTTGCCTTCTGCTTTACGATGTTCCTCTGGCCAAGCTGTCAATTCAACTACTACGGTGGCACCACTTCGTGCATCCATAGTACATTCTAAAGGAATATAAATATCCTCACCTAATCGTTCATTATGAGGTGTTACAAAGCCACTTTTAGGAAGTCGTTCAAATATGCCCACTACACGAGTTGTATTTCGAGTCACAACACGGCGGATAATACCTTCTGCATTTCGTTCACTCGTACTTTTTCGTTTGATAATATATTCTACTTCATCATCATGCATAGCTGTCCCTGCACAACCATTGGGAATGAATACATCTGGCAGGTTCCCCTCGGCAGGTATTACAAATCCAAAGCCTTTTTTGCTCGCTTTATAGATACCAATCAATTTCGTGTCTTCTGTTTTTTGATAGGAACCATATTCTCCACCTTTGATACGGATGCATCCTTCTTCTTCTAATTCATGTAATACTGAAAAATATGTCTGAATCTCTTCGCCTTTATAACCCAAGATGAAAGGAACATCTTCGATATGATAGGATTCAGGCCATATATCTCTAAAAAATCCTAATATTTCTTCTCTCATAGTACCTCAGTATTTCTATAAAAAAAACCTACCATAGGGTAGGGTTTTTTATGTATTAATAAGAACTTAACACTAAATCTAAAGCTAGACTAACTAATACGAACAAAGTAGCAAGAATCACCGTACAGCGTGATAGGAATCCATCTACGCCACGCTCTTTACCACCGAATACGGAATCTGCTGCACCGGAAACGGCACCGCCCATACCTGCGCTCTTACCAGTTTGTGCTACTACTACCACAATTAAAAGAATAGAAATAATAATTTCAACAACCATTAGAAAATCTCTCATGAATCTCTTCCTTTCTGTATCAACGGTTATGACCGAAGTAAACTTCCATTTTTTTCTTTACTCGCTGCAATGCATTATCAATGGACTTTACAGAACGATGATGTTCTTCTGCCATTTCTTGATAGGATTTAGCATCCATATATCCACGTAATACATCCCACTCTAGAGGACTAAGAACAGCCTCCATTACTTCTTTAATCAGAGCATATTGCTCTCTATTGATGACTACTTCTTGAGGATCTAGATTTTTTTCTGTCTCTAACACTTCAATGAGCGTTCGTTCTGAGTCATCATAGGCTGGCTTATTTAAAGAGATATACGAGTTCAAAGGGATGTGTTTTTGACGACTCGCCCCTTTAATGGCAGAAATGATTTGACGTGTAATACATAATTCAGCAAATGCTTTGAAGCTAACCTCATGGTCTTGATTAAAATCTCGCGTTGCTTTATATAAACCAATCATACCTTCTTGTATAATATCTTCTTTATCAGCGCCCATTAAAAAATAGGACCTAGCTTTAGATCGAACAAAATTTTTATATCGTTGCACAATATAATCAGTAGCAAAATGATTGTTCTCACGTTGATAGATAGTAACAATTTCTTCATCCGTTAATGAAGAAAAACGCTCAAACTCAGCTACTGTTTCTGTTTCATATGACATAGGATTCCTCCTGTGACTCTGTACTAGGAATGATATTTAATAGTATACACTATCTATATAAAAAAGTACATATTTACATTTGACTTTCATAACATATATCTATATAATTATAAGACAATAATATATGGGGACGTAAAGGTTTCGACAGGTATGGATGTATCTTAGAAAGCGAGCTGGTGTCTCACTCGACCATAAATCAGTGAACCTTAAATTAAACGCAGAAGAAAATTTTGCATTAGCTGCATAAGCTACGTCACACCTTCTCTCGCCCGTGGAGAAGGATGTGGCGTCAAACTACGGGCTAGCTAGTTCTATCCGCTCAATTAGATCTAGTTAAATCTCATGAGCTAGGATAGCTTAGGTTGTTGGTGTCCAAACACTATCCGAAATTTAAAACATCAACTGCGCTCGGAGAGGTCTAGGGGGCAACATGTTTGGACAGGGGTTCGACTCCCCTCGTCTCCACCACAATACAATATAAAATAACCGCTTATTCATAAGTGTTCGTAAGTGTT
>CAUVRW010000009.1:0-11847 GCA_963554425.1 uncultured Veillonella sp. | reverse complement strand
CTTTTGAAGAGGTATTATCTATGAAAATTTCTACTAAAGGTCGATATGCATTACGTGTTCTAGTGGACTTAGCAGAACATAGCGTAGATCGGAATGTATCTATCCGCGAAATGGCGGAGCGCCAAAGAATTTCTGATAAATATTTAGAAGGAATTGTAGCACGATTGAGTGCGGCAGGATATGTAAAAAGTGTGCGTGGTAAATACGGCGGCTATCAATTAACCAAGGAACCAAAAGACTATACAGTCTATGATATTCTTGCGGCTACAGAAGATTCCATTGCCGTTGTGGCTTGTTTAGAGGAAGAAGTGAACACATGTCCAATGAGCGATGGATGTCGTACATTACCATTATGGGAGCATTTACAAAACCATTTACGCGAGTATATGCAAAGTTTAACATTACAGGATGTCATCGACCGACATTTCTCAGTGTAAGATTTGAAAAAAGGGTAAGGGAAGTTAGAAGTGAAAAAAGAGAAGGAAAAATTAGACGTAGAAACCCATGTAGGGTTTCCCTTGTATGCAGCAGCCAAAGAAGTATTTCGGGCCTGCCAACCAGAATTGACTAAGCTTGGATTGACCTATACGCAATACTTAGTAATGTCTGTTATTTGGGAATTAAAAACGGTGAATTTAAAAGCTATCGGAACTAGATTGTTCTTAGATTCTGGCACATTAACACCATTGTTAAGAAAGCTAGAATTAAAAGGCTTAATTCTTCGTGAGCGTTTTAAAGAGGATGAGCGTTCTATGGTGATTACCCTAACAGCAAAGGGACAATCATTACAGAAAAAGGTTCGTTATATTCCTGCATTAATCGAATCAAAACTTGGCTTAGAACAAGAAGAAATGCAAGTATTGCAAGGGCTATTGTTCAAAGTGCTGCATCATGTAAAAGGCTACAAAATCTAATTAGACGTACTTGTAAGATGAGTAGAGGATAGTTGATACCATATCAACTATCCTCTACTTTTGTTTCTTCCTATACAGGGGGATTTGTTGGGGCCTAGTAGTAGATGTGTTACAATAAGGTTACAATCTGAAGTTAGTAGAGGATGTGAAATATGAAACGATTACAACAAACAGGAATGGTAGCGGTGTGGATCCTTACTATAGGAATGTCACTGCTAGCTATTTGCTATACCATGATTATTCCCTTCCTTCCCGTATACCTGCTAGAACTGGGAGTAGAACAGGAGCATTTGGCCCTTTGGTCGGGATTGTCATTTTCCATTTCTTTTTTTATTTCTGCTGTTATGGCTCCCATTTGGGGGCGACTAGCGGATCAACATGGAAAGAAACTAATGGCCATTCGAGCGGGGATTTTAATTGGCGTATCCTATTTATGGGGCGCCTTTGTACAAGACGAATATCAATTTTTGTTAGTTCGCGCCTTCCAAGGCTTTGCCAATGGCTTTATGCCAGCTGCTATGACTATGGTATCGTTGTCGGTGTCGAAAGAACGAGTAGGCACAGCGATGGGTATCTTTCAGATGGGATTAGTCCTAGGGAATACAGTAGGGCCTTTAACAGGAGGACTCACAGAACTAGCGGTAGGGATGCGACCGGTATTTATGGTGGCAGGTATTACCTTATTTATCGTGACTGCTGCCATCGCTATTTTTGTGAAAGAGCCACAGGTTGAAAGTGCAGCGCCAGTGAAAGTCACTTCTTTCAAGGAAGATTTACAAGAGGCAAAAGGCAATAAGGTATTGCTCCATATTTTAGGCTTATATTTTCTCGTGCAATCTGCCATGCTTATGTTACAACCTATCGTGGCCATTTATGTGGGCGAACTAAAAGGCTCTATGGAGGGTGCTGCTATGTTAGCGGGGTCTATCCTAAGCGGTGGAGGTGTGATGGGCATGATTATGACCAATGTGTGGGCAGCCTATGGGCAACGACGTGGATACTTTAGGGTTATCTCTTATGGACTGTTGGGTACAGGAACTGTATTATTATTGCAAAGCTTACCGTTTGGCCTCTGGTGGTTCGGTATTTTGCAATTGCTCATCGGCGTATTTATTGTGGGCATCTTCCCGTCCCTTGGGTCGGCTATGACGGTGAACACCGACCCGTCAGTGCGTGGTCGAGTATTTGGACTTGCCACGACATCGCAACAATTAGGAAACATGATGGGACCTTTGTTTGCCAGTGTAGTCGCTACGTATTGGGGAACGTCTTATGTGTTCTTAGTAGCAGGCATAGGGATGATACTTATTGGCTATGTGGTATTGAAAGTCCATGGAAATCGCCCGAATATTTTATAGGTGGATAGACGTCATATACCAAGTGTGATATAATTCACTCATAAACGACATGCTATATACGCATGGTGCTTTAAACTTCATACGGCAATTGTATAAGGTTATACACGGAGGTGGTTCTATGCAAGACACATTGATTTTGAAAGGACATATTCTGTACACACCGAATCCAGCACAGTTGGTAGCTATACCACATGGATACATTGTGGCTGTAGATGGTGTGGTTGTGCACTGTAGTGAAACTTTGCCAAGCTCCTATGAGGGATTGCCTGTAGTTGACTATGGAAATCAACTTATCATTCCGGGCTTTGTAGATACCCATGCTCATGCACCACAATATTGTAATCGTGGTCTTGGGATGGATAAAGAGTTACTCCCTTGGCTTGATACGTATACATTTCCAGAGGAAACGAAGTTTAAAGACCCAGACTATGCCCGCCTAGTGTATGGTGCATTTGTACGTGATTTATGGCGACATGGCACAACCCGTAGTATTCTATTTGGCACGATTCACAAGGACAGCACATTAGTGTTGATGAAACTATTGCAAGAAGCGGGACTATCTGCATTCGTAGGCAAGGTAAATATGGATCGAAATAGTCCAGACTTCTTGATTGAAACTACGCAAGAGTCTTTAGCAGATACGAAAGCGTGGTTAGAAGAAGCAAAATCATTTGGTCCTCTTGTGAAACCGATTATTACCCCGCGTTTCGTGCCGTCCTGTACGAGTGAACTGATGCGTGGATTAGGGGAACTAGCCAAGGAATATGATGTGCCGGTACAATCGCATTTGTCGGAAAATCATGGGGAAATTGAATGGGTATCAGCGTTACATCCTGAATCAGATAGTTATACCGATGTGTATTATGAACATCAGTTGATGGGACAGACTCCGGCGGTAATGGCTCATTGCATTCATTTGAGCGACGCAGAAATGGATCGCATGGAAGAAACGCAAACCATGGTGTCTCATTGTCCATACTCCAATGTCAATTTATCCAGCGGTATTGCACCGATTCGTAAACTCTTAGAACATCATATCCCAGTGGGATTAGGATCAGACATTTCAGGGGGACATGCAGTGTCCATGGCGAAAGTGTTGATGGAAGCTATTGGTCTATCTAAAATGAAATGGGTCGAAGTAGACAATCAATATGCACCATTGACCTTAAGCGAAGCTTTCTACTTAGCCACTAAGGGTGGAGGAACATTCTTTGGTAAGGTAGGTAGCTTTGAAGAAGGCTATGAGTTAGATGCTCTTATCATCGACGATACGTCTATGTTTGATGCCAATGAAAGGTCTTTAGAAGAACGATTGGAACGATGGATATATATCGGTGATGATCGCCATATCATGAAACGCTATGTGGCGGGTCGCTTGCTAGAAGAACCAAAATAATATACATAGATAGAAGAAGAGGAACGTTGATCGATTCGGTCAACGTTCCTCTGTTGTATTACAGTATTTTGTTACAGTCCCTTGCTGAGTAGTTATGTTATTAGACACATATCTCTAGTCTAGTGGTATACAGGTTTAAGAGCCTATACTTATTCTTCTAATTCTGTATCCGATTCGGGTTGAAGTGGTAAATGGAATCCGAAGACGGTGCGTACGTCTGGGGTGCTTTCTACTTCTAATGTACCTTCGTGAAGTTGCACAACATTTTGTACAAAGAAGAGTCCAAGGCCGAGACCTTTGTTTTCTTTTGATGTACGAGATGGGTCTACTTGGTATAAGCGGTCCCAAATCATAGGGATACTTTCAGGAGGAATACCGATGCCATCATCTTGGACGAAGATATGAATCGTATCGCCTAAGGAAACTTCAAAATGGATGCTATGATGAGCAAATTTTAAAGCGTTATCCAACAGATTTGCCATAGCTTGTTGTAATAAGATTTGATTGCCATGAACAACGATTGCTTCATCAATGTGGCTAGTAAAGGTTAATCCTTTTTCCTTACTCAATAACGTATAGGTGTGGACTAATTGTTGGGCTACCTCTGAAAGAGAAACTGGCACCTTATCTATGTTGGTTAAGCTATCCAGGCGTGCTATTTCTAGCAATTGTGACACCATATCAGCCATACCCTTACTTTGAACAAAAATATTTTGAAAGCTTTCCTTAGCTTCTTCTAAAGAAGATACATATTGGCGGGCGTAATCACTTTCTGCTTGAATCACAGCGATAGGAGTGCGTAATTCATGAGAAATGTCAGAGTTGAAACGTTTCTCCCGATTGGATGCTTCTTCCAAACTGCTAAGCATATGGTTGAAAGTAGAGGCCAACTGATACATAGTGTCTCCCGATTGAGGGATGTTTTCGATGCGTTCCGACAAATCTCGTTTCAATGAAATCTGTTCTGCCAAGTTTGTTACAGTGCGCACTGGTTTTAAACCACGCTGGATAATCCAATACCCGCCAATGGAGGCAACAGTGACAAATAGGATACCTCCTAGCAATAAAGCTAGGAACATATTGTTAGATTTTCTGTCTAGAAAACTCATGGGCACAACGCCACGAATGTAGCCTTGTACGCCTGGAATATGTTGGATAGGGGCATCATAATACAAGAAAGAATGGGTATCCTCATTGACGACTGTTATGCCATCGAAAGAAGGGGGAGCTCCTTTTGGGAAACGATCTGGTGGACTACCTCGTAGGACGATGCCATTATGGGAGTACACTAATAGAAAGATGCCGTCATCGAAGGGTTTGTATTTTTTGGGGTTATTAGCTGCTTCAATAACGTTCTCTTGCAAGTCCGTACGCATTTCATTTTGATCCGAAATGTGGGTAAATTGAATGACGAACGTAGCAAGGAGACCAATCATGAGCAAGAGAAAGATGGAGTACCAACTAGTGATTTTATAGACTAGAGGAACACGTAATAGAAAGGCCTCTATAGGATGCCATATAGGTTGTATGACACCATGGTACATGCGATTGACGATAGTACGCATGATTTATTCCTCGGTGCGGAATACATAGCCGACGCCACGAACAGTTTGAATTAATTTTTTGTTTGCATCAATGTCAACTTTTTTGCGTAAGTCTTTGATGTATACGTCGATGAGATTGGAGTAACTTTCATAGTCGTATTCCCATACATGGTCAAGAATTTGTTGACGAGACAAGACGATATTTGGGTTGCTGGCTAAATAGAATAAGAGGTCAAATTCTTTGGCAGTTAACGTTAAAGGTTCGTCGTTAAGAAAGACGGATCTACTTTTATTGTTGATGCGTAAAGGACCAGCAATGATATCTTCTACCGCTTGGTTGCGACCACGGCGGGCCAAGGCGTAGATGCGGGCGATGAGTTCATCAAACTCAAAAGGTTTGACTAAATAGTCATCGGCACCTAGGTTTAAACCAGACACTTTATCCTCTAAGGCATCCTTGGCAGTTAAGAAGAGGACTGGTGTTTTGTTGCCTTCCGCACGCATTTGTTGTACTACGGCATGACCATCCATTTTTGGCATCATAATGTCCATAATGATGACATCATAACTGGACGTGGAAATATAATCTAACCCATCTTCTCCGTTATAGCATTGGTCTACAATCATAGACTCCACTTTCAAACGTTTGGCGATAATATTATTCAGCATTTCTTCATCTTCAACAATTAAGACTTTCATAAGAGCTCCTTTCATACGTTAGTATATAGTTGTATTGTATCGTATTTTCTACATAGTTTAAAGAGATATTAAGAGTAGTATAGAGGTTGTACATGAAAAGACCATGAATGATTGCTTTATACGATAGGGTCACCTATAATAAATATAGAAATTATGATTTGTTCTTCCCGAGGAGTGGTTATTATGAATATTAGAACGATAACGGCCTATGCCTTATTGATTGCCCTTTGCGCCATAGGTGGACAGATTCATTTTGGGGTGTATTCCATTGGATTTGATTCGTCCCCAGCTTTTGTAGGAGCTTTGATGCTAGGACCGGTAGCGGGTGTTGTGCTCGGTGCTTTAGGCCATATAGCAACAGCGGCTTCTACGGGCTTTCCTCTCAGTGTGCCTATCCATGTGGCGATAGCTATCATTATGGCAGGCACGGGAGCTAGTATTGGATATATAACGAAACGAATGACTTCATCTTTCTCTTATGTAGTTAGTGGTATAGTAGGATATATCATTAATGTAGGTATCGGACTTGCCGTGATTGCTTGGATGATGCAAAGTATAGAGGTGGTGGCTATTTTATTTGTGCCATTGTCCTTAGCCTATGCATTGAATTATGTAGGGGCCGCTCTTGTAGTGAGTCAATTGAATCGAGTGTTTGGTGGTAAACGACATGCGTGATATAACGAGACTTTCCATGAAAGAGGGGGAAGATTGGATTATTGCCAGTGATATTAGCAGTGGCATTGGGTTACAGGAACATGATGTGCTATCTGTGCCTTATGTCATGGTGGGCGCCTTTGCAACTCGTGTGGCAATGCTCGAAATTCTATGCGCTAGGGGTACGGTGAAAGCCATACAATACCTCATTGGGGGAGACTATGATACGGTGGTGACCTCTGTGGTACAGGGGATTCAAGAAGAACTGGATACACTAGGTATTACTGTGCCCATTAATGGTAGCCATGAAAGTAATATGAAAGTGAGCACTACTTCTGTAGGGATTACTGCCTTAGGAATTGGGGAACCAGAAGTGCTTGGCAAGGGAGAACCCTATGCTGTGTACGTATTAGGGAAACCCTTAGTAGGAAACGAAGTGTTAGAACAACCAGAGTGGATTGTGACCTATGACGAAGTCCGACGGATTTTGGGGCATCCTAGTACATCTAGGGTAGTCCCTATTGGTTCTAGAGGCATCCGTCAAGAGTTGGCTGTGGTCAGCTATTTAGAAGGGGCATCCATAGAATCTATAGAGATGACTGATGATGAGTTGGACCATAGTGGAGGCCCTGCTACGGCGGTAGTTGTAGCTGTTCGTACTAGTGGCGAAGACGCTTGGGTAGTTGACTTTCCTAAAGCACAATATGTAGGTCGTCATAGGTAATAGAAAGGATATAAATATGAAACAGTTACGATATTATATAGTATTGGCATTGGTAGCCGGCGGATTGACAGTAGCCCAAGCAGAGGCGAATCCCTATGGTGTAGTGAGTCCTCCTGATTGGGAGTACCAAGCGCTTATGACTTTGGTGAAACATGGAGCGATTACGGATACAAAAGGAGTGGACTTAGGATCACGGGCTTTCACTAGAAAAGAACTCATTCCGATGATGGCAGATGTGGTAGCACGTCGTGAGACTATGAATGAAAGTGACCGCATGTTGGCATTGCGGCTGTATAGTGAAAATCGTCGTTCTATTATGAATTATGAAATTGAACGAGAAGAAGCAAAACAAGGTAAAGCACAGGCGGATAGTGTGGATGAGGGTACCCCAATCGCAGTGGAACCTGCCTTGACGAAAGAAGAAATCCAAAAGAAAATGGAAGCCTTCCAAATCGATACATCTGCTTTACCAAGTCGTAGCGGTGTACAAGTACGCACTTTTCAACAAGGAACATCGCAGCGAAGTCATTTAGAATTAGTAGTGCCTTCAGCGAAGGATCAAGGAAACATAGCTTTACAACCGATTGACGGAGAAGTACAAGAGGCTATGGCTGGCGGTCAATGGGATGCGTCCAAAAAGGAACAGCGACCTCTTATGAAAGCGGCTAAACAAGAATGGGTTCTATTGCAAAAAGCAGAACGTAAACAGGAACGCTTAGATACAAAAGCCCAACGCCAATTAGAGAAAGAACAACGAAAACAAGAAACATTGGCTAAGAAAGAGGAACAACGTTTAGCAAAGGCGGAGCGAGCTAAGTTACAAGCAGAACAAAAGTTAGCGAAACAACAAGCAAAAGAGCAAGCTCGATTAGCAAAACAACAGGCTAAGAAGGAAGCGCAACTAGCAAAACAGCAAGCTAAGGAGCAAGAAAGATTGGCGAAACAAGAGCAAAAAGAACAAGCTAGATTAGCGAAAAAAGCTAAGAAATAAGGGAAATATATTTGATATTATCGAAGAAATTCGGTATACTTAAGGTTAGCAATCCATTTGGTGTGCTTTCATCATGAACCGGAGGAACTATGATTATACGAGAAGAGAAAAAGCGTGAATTTTATACGGTCACAGCTCTCGTGCGTGAAGCCTATATTAATGCAGATCGCAGTACAGGGCGAGAATATAAACTAGTGGAATTATTGCGCGAGTCTGATGCGTATATTCCTAAGTTGTCCTTAGTGGCTGTTATCGATAACGCCATTGCAGGGTATGGTATGTTCTTACGTGGTAAAGTAGGCGATCAGGACGTACTTATCTTGGGCTTACTGGCAGTAGCACAGTCTATGCGTGGACATGGTGTAGGGGGTGCGCTCATTTTAGAAGGCCAACGGTTGGCGCGTAAAATGGGATACTCTTACTTATTTGTACATGGTAGTAATGTATACTATCCACGGTTGGGGTATGATTTTGCACACAAATTTGGCGTAGAACCGCCAGCAGGATTGGACCGGGACCATATGATGGGGATTCAACTTGATGCCCAAGCAGAGCCTTTACAAGGTGTATTGGAATATCCGGAACCATTCAAAATCCTAGAAATGTTCTAGGTGACTACGACCTATGTCGTAGTAGGTATTAGATAGACAGTTCGAGATCCTCCTGTCTGTAAACAAAACTAAGGAGTTATAATGAAACAATTTAACAACACACAACGATTGACGATTTCTGCCATTTCCATCGCTATGTATTTGGCGCTTATGATCGGTACACAAGGCTTTGCCTTTGGTCAGTATCAAGTGCGTATTGCCACAGCGCTGTATGGATTGTCAGCGATCTTTCCTTTCACCATTCCAGCCTTTGGTATTGCAAATTTTGTCAGCAATACAGTGATGGGCGGCTTTGGTTTAGTGGATGCTATCGGTGGAGCCATCGTAGGATTATTGACAACAGGTTTGATTGTCCTTGCGAAGCGTCAAGGCTTAGGCAACTGGGTATTGATTCCTATCATTACTTTTGTACCAGGATTGATTGTACCAATTTGGTTGACCTATTTCTTGCCAGTTCCGTACTGGGTATTAGTGAGCTCCCTCGTAGTAGGTCAGTTCGTGTGTGGTGTGGTGAGCTACTTCCTCATCAATGCATTAGAGAGAGTAGTGTATAAAAATAAGGAGGCTTTAGTTCGTGAGTAGTGGTCGTAATGCAGAAGAATTACAAGGTGTTCATGCTTTAGGTAGCCATACGGACTATCCTACAGATTATGCGCCGCAAGTGCTAGAAGCATTTCCTAATAAGCATCCAGGGAATGACTATTTTGTAAAATTCAATTGTCCAGAGTTTACAAGTCTTTGTCCAATGACGGGACAACCGGACTTTGCAACGATTTACATTTCTTATGTGCCAGATGAAAAATTGGTGGAAAGTAAATCCTTAAAATTATATTTATTTAGTTTCCGCAACCATGGAGACTTTCACGAAGATTGTATCAATATCATCATGAAAGATTTAGTGGCATTGATGGAACCTAAATACATTGAAGTGTGGGGCGAATTTACGCCGCGTGGGGGCTTGTCCATTGATCCCTATGCCAACTATGGCAAACCGGGAACTGATTGGGAAGCCACAGCGAAGGAGCGCTTGCACTTTCACGATATGCAACCAAAACGGGTAGCGTACCGTTAATTACATACATACTATTGCCAGGTCAATCTGTTGAGGGACCTGGCAATTTTACTAACTGCCTTAGACATGATAGGATAGAGATAGATGAAACATGTTGAGAGGAAAAGGAGTTGGACATGCAACCACACCTATATATTGGCGGAGCCGGCACGGGAAAGACTACGGCTTGTTTCGCAGAGATAGAACGAATTTTACAAGACCATCCAGACCACCAAATCATAGTGCTTGTGCCGGACCCTGCCACGTATATGATGGAGCGCAAGCTAGCGGAGTATCGTAAGGAAAAAGGGTTCACTACGGTGCGCGTGGTGGGCATGACACGATTGGCCTATCAAGTGTATCAATCCTTGGGGAAAGTGAAAGAAGGCGGTTTGTCTGAAATTGGCAAAAAATTAGTCCTTCGGGTGTTATTAAAACAATCGGCAGGAGAGTTAGACTTGTTTAAACAAGCAGCAAAACAACCCCATTTTGGAGATGTTATACAAGGGCTATTGACGGAGTGCAAAGCCTTTGGAGTAACACCGAAGGACTTATCGGGAGCCGTACAACACGTAGACTCTATGGTGTTGGGCAGAAAATTGCAAGAATTATCGTTGCTATTAGAACGTTATGATGCAGCCTTGGAAGAGTTGGGTGTCCAAGATTCTATGGAAGAATTAATTGACCTATTGCCACAGTCTCCGCTCATGAAGCACTGCCATGTCTTTGTAGATGGATTTCATTGGTTTACGCCTTTGCAGTATCGCTTGATTCAACGGTTGTTTTCTCTTAGTGAATCCTGTCATATGACGATTAGCTTACCCTCCTTGGAGGAAGAGATACACAGTCGCAAGGGATCCATGTATTTCCGGGTCTGGGAGACATATCGAGATATGATGACTTGGTACCCAGAGGCGGTAGTGCATACTATGACCGAGGTTTATCGAGGCACCCCTGTATTACAGCAGTTGAATACACAGTTTTTCAGAACTCCTATGGAACCGAACACAACCGATGATACGTTGACTATGGTGAGTGCTTACAATCGAGAACGGGAAGCGGATGCAGTGTGCCGGAAAATCTTGGCGTATCGTCAAGAAGAAGGGCATCGATGGAAGGACTGCACCATTATATTACGGGACATGGAGTCCTATGGTGATGTACTAGAAAAAGCATGCCTAAATTATGGCATCCCTTTCTTCTCGGACCAACGGAAGATGATGACTAGCCACCCTTTGGCGGAGTTTTTACAAGGCATCTTCCATGTATATCGTACTTTTTTTGATCATGATGCAGTGTTCCGCTTGTTGAAAACAGATTTTGCTCCTTTTACTCGTGAAGAAGTGGACCGATTAGAAAACTATTGTTTAGAATACGGAATTCAAGGGGCGGCATGGTTACGAGAGACTTGGAACTATGGTGGCGAAGATGATGAGCGACGGGCTGTGATGCAAGACTTGCATAATCGCGTGTTACAACAGTTATTACGCCCTATCTATGATTTCTGTAAACTGTCACATAGGGGTCAGGAATGGAGTGAATTCCTCTTTAAAACCATGCAAGATTGGCGCATTCCAGAGCAACTGAAAGTGTGGTATGACGAGGCAGAAGAGCGTGGGGATGTGCAAGAAAGTGCTAGCCATGTACAGTTATATAAACATGCTATTCAATTACTAGAGGAATGTGCGTCTGTAACGGGCACAGAGGAATTGAGCGCTGAAGAGATGGGGCTTATTATTGAGGAAGGTCTCAGTGAAGTGACCTACTCTTTGGTACCGCCATCCTTGGACCATGTGACGATTACCACCATCGACCGTAGTTATATGACAGATGCGAAGGAAGTCTATGTACTAGGCCTCAATGAGGGCGTATTCCCTCGTAAAATGGGGGACGAAGGCATTCTGC
>CAUVRW010000008.1:0-11864 GCA_963554425.1 uncultured Veillonella sp. | reverse complement strand
GGTAATGTAAACTCTACTCATATCATGGGTAGCAAAATGATGAATGGTATCGGTGGTTCCGGGGACTTCACTCGAAATGGTTATATCTCCATTTTCTGTACGAACTCTGTAGCAAAAGGCGGAGACATCAGTTCCATCGTTCCTTTTGTATCCCACATTGACCATACAGAACATGATGTACAAGTATTCTGTACAGAACAAGGTATTGCCGATGTTCGTGGTTTGGCTCCAATTGAAAGAGCATACAAAATCATTGAAAACTGTGCTCACCCAGACTACAAACAAGAATTATTAGATTACCTCGAAAGAGCTATTGAAAAGACAAATGGCGCCCATACACCTATCTTATTAGATGAAGCTCTTTCTTGGCATAAACGCTTCACTGAAACAGGAAGCATGAAAAAACAAGGTTAATTTTTTAGGAGGATGATGACATGGCTAATGACAACTTAAAAGCCAAACTTGCTGAATACGAAGCAGCGTACGCTAAAAACTGTGAGAAAGTACCTGCACGTCAAAACTTACCAGAACAACCGGTATACACACCGCTTGATTTAGAAGGTTTTGATTATGAACGTGATCTTGGATTCCCAGGGTTCTATCCTTATACTCGTGGCGTACAACCTACTATGTACCGTGGCCGTTTCTGGACAATGCGTATGTATGCTGGTTTCGCAACTGCTGAAGAGTCCAACAAACGTTACCGTTACTTAATCGAGTCCGGTGCAACTGGTCTTTCTTGCGCATTCGACTTACCAACACAAATCGGTTATGACTCCGACGACGCTATGGCTGAAGGCGAAGTTGGTAAAGTAGGTGTTGCGATTGACTCCTTAAAAGATATGGAAATCTTGTTCCAAGGTATCGACTTAGGTAAAGTTTCCACTTCTATGACAATCAACGCTCCTGCATCTGTACTTCTTGCTATGTACATTGCAGTTGCTGAAAAACAAGGTGTGCCTTCCACTGAACTTCGCGGTACAATTCAAAATGATATTTTGAAAGAGTACGCAGCTCGCGGAACTTACATCTTCCCTCCAAAACCATCCATGCGTTTGATCACTAATATTTTTGAATATTGCTCTCAATATGTGCCAAAATGGAATACTATCTCCATCTCCGGTTACCATATTCGTGAAGCTGGTTCCACTGCTGCGCAAGAAATCGCTTTCACAATTGCTGATGGTATTGCATACATCGAAGCAGCTCTTAAAGCTGGCTTAGAAGTTGACGATTTCGCAGGTCGTTTATCCTTCTTCTGGAACGCACATAACAACGTATTAGAAGAAGTTGCTAAATTCCGTGCATCCCGTCGTCTATGGGCACATATCTTGAAAGAACGTTTTGGTGCTAAAAAACCTAAATCCATGATGTTACGTGTACATACTCAAACAGCTGGTTCCATGTTGACTGCACAACAAGTTGACAACAACATCGTTCGTGTTGCTCTTCAAACTGCAGCTGCTGTAATGGGTGGTACTCAATCCTTACATACTAACTCTCGTGATGAAGCATTGGCTCTTCCAACTGAAGCATCTGTACAAATCGCTCTTCGTACTCAACAAATCGTTGCTTACGAATCCGGTTTAGCTGACGTAGTTGACCCATTGGGCGGTTCCTACTATGTAGAAGCTATGACTAATGCTATCTATGAAGAAGCTAAAGCATACATCCAAAAAATCGATGAAATGGGTGGCGCTGTTGAAGCTATCGAAAAAGGTTACATCCAAAAAGAAATCCAAGAGTCTGCTTATAAATGGCAAATGGAAGTGGAATCTGGCCTTCGTACAATCGTAGGTGTTAACAAATTCCAAGTAGAAGAAAAACCAGTTGAAGGTCTTCTTCGTATCGATGCTTCTGTAGGTATCAACCAATCCAAGAAAACACAACAAGTTCGTGCAGACCGCGATCAAGCAGCAGTTGATGCAGCATTAGCAGCATTAAAAGCTGGTGCAGAAGATGAATCTGTAAACTTGATGCCATTAATCTTGGCTGCCGTTAAAACATATGCTACATTAGGTGAAATTTGTAACGTATTGCGCGGCGTATTCGGTGAATACCAAGCTCATTCCACACTATAATTAATCGAACCTATTTGGAGGTATAACATCATGGCAGAAAAACGTATCAGAGTAATCGTAGCAAAACCAGGTCTTGATGGTCATGACCGTGGTGCAAAAGTAGTAGCACGCGCACTTCGCGATGCTGGTTTCGAAGTTATCTACACAGGTCTTCGTCAAACTCCAGAACAAATCGTTGAAGCAGCTCTTTCTGAAGACGTTAACGTAGTTGCGTTATCTCTTCTTTCTGGCGCACACAACACATTGTTCCCTAAAATCGTTGAAATGCTAAAAGAAAAAGGCATGGGCGATGTATTAGTAGTTGGTGGTGGCGTTATTCCTGACGCTGATATCCCTGGCTTAAAAGAAGCTGGCGTATCCGCAGTATTCACACCAGGCACTCCAACAGCTGATGTAATTGAATTCATCAAAGCTAACGTAAAATAATATACTTGAGCTAGGCTCGGGCATCTATGTTCGAGCCTAGACGTATATATAATTGGGACGGTGACAATATGGATTTAATCAAAGAACTATTAGAAGGTTCTCGTCTTGCTTTGGCACGGTCGATCACGGCTGTAGAAAATGAATACGATAATGCTATCGATATTATGAAAGCTATTTATCCACGTACTGGTAAAGCTCGTATCTTGGGTATCACAGGTGCTCCAGGAGCTGGTAAAAGTACATTGACAGATAAAGTAGTTAAGCATTATCTAGAACAAGGTAAGAGAATCGGCATCGTTGCTGTTGACCCAACCAGTCCATTCTCGGGCGGCGCTATTTTGGGTGACCGTATTCGGATGAATGATTTGACATTAAATGAAAATGTATTTATCCGTAGTATGGGTACACGTGGTAGCCTAGGTGGATTATCTAAAAAAACAGCAGATGTTGTTAAATTAATGGATGCATTTGGCATGGATCTTGTTATTATCGAAACTGTAGGCGTTGGACAATCCGAAGTAGATATCGTAAAAAATGCAGATACTACATTGGTTGTATTGGTGCCAGGGTTAGGTGATGATATCCAAGCAATCAAAGCGGGTATTTTAGAGATTGGTGATGTATTTGCTATCAATAAAGCAGACCGCGATGGCTGTGATAAGCTTAATGTTGAAATTGAAATGATGCTAGATTTAGATTCTCGTGAACTTGATTGGAGACCACCAATTAAGAGAACTATCGCTAGTAAAGATGAAGGTGTTGATGAATTAGTGGAAGCACTAGATGAACACTTTGAATATCTTGAAGATAGTGGAGAATTAGCAGCTCGCCGTGCAGAACGTACGCATGATGAACTAGTTGCGATGATCAATGAGCAAATTATGCGTTATGTTCATGAACACGTGGTTGAAAGCGATGCTTTCAAACAAGATGTAGCAGCTGTTAATAATAGAACTAATGACCCTTATAGTGTTGTTAACTCGGTATTAGAAAAGTCATTAAAAAGATAATAAAAAGAATGATAAAAATCTAATATCGTGGTATCATATAAGTAATCGAAAGATGATAAAAATCACTTTCGAGTTGCAGCTCATTTGAAAGGAGAATTATTATGGCATTCAAAGTATTACAAGTGGACCACATCGGTATCGGTGTAAATGATTTAGAATCAACAAAAGAATTTTATAAAAACGCACTTGGTATGGAACATCTTCCTGAAGATGAAGTAGTAGAAGAACAAAAAGTAAAAGTAAGCTTCTTCCCTTGTGGCGATGCTGAACTTGAGTTTTTAGAATCTACAACTCCAGATGGCCCTATCGGTCGTTTCATCGAAAAAAACGGTGGCCGTAATGGTATCCAACACGTAGCGCTTCGCGTTGATGACATCAAAGCAGCGATTGCTGATTTAAAAGCTAAAGGTGTTCAATTAATCGATGAAGAACCTCGCTATGGTGCTGGTGGATCTGCAATTGCATTCCTACATCCAAAAGCTACAGGCGGTGTTTTATTAGAACTTTGCCAACGCATGAAATAATAAACTATATCCGTAATAATCCTATGGAGGTGTAAAATGGCAACAGTTCAGGAAAAGATTGAATTATTGCACAAAAAGCTGTCCACTGTAAAACAAGGTGGCGGTGAAAAACGCGTAGAAAAACAACACGCTAGCGGTAAATATACTGCTCGTGAGCGTATTGAAAAATTATTCGACGAAAATAGCTTTGTTGAATTAGATCAATTCGTTAAACATCGTTGTGTGAACTTTGGTCAAGAGAAAAAAGAATTACCAGGTGAAGGTGTAGTGACTGGTTACGGTACTATCGACGGACGGTTGGTATTTGCTTTTGCTCAAGATTTCACAGTAGAAGGTGGTTCCCTTGGGGAAATGCACGCTGCTAAAATCGTTAAAGCACAACGTATGGCAATGAAAATGGGCGCTCCTATCATCGGTATCAATGACTCCGGTGGAGCTCGTATTCAAGAAGCAGTAGACGCATTAGCTGGCTATGGTAAAATCTTCTTTGAAAACACTAACGCTTCTGGCGTTATCCCACAAATCTCTGTTATCATGGGACCATGTGCAGGTGGTGCGGTATACTCCCCAGCATTAACAGACTTTATCTATATGGTAAAAAATACATCTCAAATGTTCATCACTGGTCCAGCAGTTATCAAATCTGTAACAGCAGAAGAAGTAACAGCAGAAGACCTTGGTGGTGCAATGGCTCATAATAGTGTATCCGGTGTAGCTCACTTTGCAACAGAAAACGAAGATGATTGCTTAGCACAAATTCGTTACTTGTTGAGCTTCTTACCAAGCAACAATATGGAAGATACTCCATTAGTTGACACTGGTGATGACCCAGCTCGTGAAGATGAAGGTTTAAATACTTTACTTCCAGATAATCCAAATATGCCATATGACATGTTTGATGTGATTCGTGCAACAGTAGATAATGGTGAATACTATGAAGTACAACCACACTATGCACAAAATATTATTACATGTTTCGCACGTTTTGCTGGACAAAGCGTAGGTATCATTGCTAACCAACCACGCGTAATGGCAGGTTGCTTAGATATCAATGCATCCGATAAATCTTCTCGCTTTATCCGTTTCTGCGATGCTTTCAATATCCCTGTTGTAAACTATGTTGACGTACCGGGCTTCCTACCGGGCACAAACCAAGAATGGGGCGGCATCATTCGTCACGGTGCGAAAATGTTATATGCTTACTCTGAAGCAACAGTACCTAAAATTACTGTTATCACTCGTAAAGCATATGGTGGATCTTACCTTGCAATGTGTTCCCAAGATTTGGGTGCAGACCAAGTGTATGCATGGCCTACATCTGAAATCGCTGTAATGGGACCTGCTGGTGCAGCTAATATCATTTTCAAACGCGATGAAGATAAAGACGAAAAAACAGCTAAATATGTAGAAGAGTTCGCAACTCCTTACAAAGCTGCTGAACGTGGATTCGTTGACGTAGTAATTGAACCTAAACATACTCGTCCTGCTATCATCAATGCATTAGCAATGTTGGCAAGTAAACGCGAAACCCGTGCTCCGAAAAAACACGGTAATATCCCTCTATAAGATATTAGGTAGAGGCATACTACACACTTTGCTTCTTGCATGATTCTACTATCATGGTTCTCTATTAATGAGGTGAAAGTATGACAGATAATCCGTGGCTAATTATGGCCATCAATATGACAATTGTATTCGCCGTTCTAATTTTATTAGGCGTGCTTATGCATATTATTTATCTAGTAGATCCTACAAAAAAAAAGTCAACTAAGGCTGAGGTAGCAGAGGTATCATCAGCCACAGCTCCTAGTGCAGTAACTACTACTAATCATGATGAAGTGGTTGCAGCCATCGTGGCAGCAGTATGTGCGATGGGATATTCCAAATCACAAATTGCTTCCGTAAGACCGATTGTAAGCACAGGTTGGAAATTGGACGGTAGACTGCTAGGTAGGAATGTAACCAGATAGTTTGGAGGAGAACTTAATGAATAAGACTACCAACGCACAAGCTGCTAACAAAGAAACAGAAGTTGTAGCGGCTATTGTCAGTGCTATCGTTGCTATGGGCTATTCGCAAAACCAAATTGCATCCATTCGCCCTGTAGTGTCTAATTCTTGGCGACTAGCTAGTCGTTTACAGGCCCTATAAGCTAATCTAAAGCTTATGAAAAAGTTTCATTACAAATAGGTAATTCAGGAGGAAGTTATAATGAAAAAGTTCAATGTTACAGTAAACGGTACAGTTTATGAAGTAGAAGTAAATGAAGTTGGTGGCGCAGCTCCAGTGGCAGCAGCACCTAAAGCAGCAGCTCCAGCTCCTAAAGCAGCTCCAGCAGCAGCTCCAGCTCCAGCAGCGGCAGCAGCTCCAGTACCAGCAGGCGCAGAAACAGTAAAATGCCCAATGCCAGGTAAAATCTTATCCGTAGCAGTTACAGCTGGCCAAGCAGTTAAAAAAGGCGATCTTCTTTGCATCTTAGAAGCTATGAAAATGCAAAACGAAATCTACGCTCCACATGATGCAACAGTAGCTGAAGTTCGTGTAGCAGCTAACCAAACTGTAGCAACTGGCGACGCTTTAGTTGTTTTAGGCTAATCATAACTTTATACTGCTTAAACTAAACCCTTCTAGTACTAAAGGAGGAACTCCATATGGACGCTTTTCTTGTTGCACTCAACTCTGTTTGGGTGGATAGTGGTTTTATTAGTTTCACAATGGGTCATGGTATCATGATCCTTGTCGGAATTATCTTATTGTATTTAGCTTTTGCGAAAGGCTTTGAACCTCTATTATTGAGTCCAATCGCATTTGGATGTATTTTGGCTAACATTCCTAATAATGGTTTCCATGAAGGTGTAATGAACCTAATTGGCTTAGGGATTAAATACGAAATTTTCCCACCTCTTATCTTCCTAGGGGTAGGTGCTATGACTGACTTCGGTCCACTCATTGCGAATCCTAAAACATTATTATTAGGTGCAGCAGCTCAAATCGGCGTATTCGTGGCTCTTGGTGGAGCGATGATGGTTGGATTTACTGCTAAACAAGCAGCAGCTATCGGTATCATCGGTGGCGCTGACGGTCCTACATCCATCTACTTAGCTTCAAAATTAGCTCCTGAGTTATTAGGTGCTATCGCAGTAGCGGCATATTCCTATATGTCCCTCGTACCATTAATTCAACCTCCGGTTATGAAGTTATTTACGACTAAAAAAGACCGTGAGATTGTAATGGAACAATTGCGTGAAGTAACTCGTTTTGAAAAAGTTGTTTTCCCGGTAGTAGCGACAATTTCCATTTCCTTGTTGTTACCACCAATCACTTCCTTATTAGGCATGTTGATGCTTGGTAATTTATTCCGTGAATCTGGTGTAACAGCTCGGCTGGCAGATACTTCTGAAAACGCTTTGATTAACACAGTAACAATCTTCTTAGCTACTGGTACTGGTCTTACAATGACAGCAGACAGTTTCTTAAATTTAGAAACCATTAAAATTATCGTATTAGGCTTAATCGCCTTCATTGGTGGCACCGCAGGTGGTGTTATCTTCGGTAAATTAATGTGCTGGGTAGATGGTGGTAAAACAAATCCATTGATCGGCTCCGCAGGTGTATCTGCCGTACCAATGGCGGCCCGCGTATCGCAAGTAGTTGGTTCACAGGCAAACCCAGCGAACTTCCTATTGATGCATGCGATGGGACCAAATGTGGCAGGTGTTATCGGTACAGCTGTAGCAGCTGGTACGATGCTTGCTATGATGAAATAATTTGTAACAGTGTCTAGGCAATCCGCCTAAGGGTTGCCTAGGCTATTACAGATACTTTTTATGATAAACTATTTAGTTTGTCTTACAGCGCTTTAGAAATACTCAGACTTTTTTCACTTTTTATTATGTATGAGGTGACGCCTATGATATTATCAGACGAAGGAAAGGTTTTTGCTTGTATTTGTATTGCGCTTTTTATTTTTATCATCACCGCACTCCTATTAGGTGAAGAGCGAAAATCTAAATGGTTTCAAAAACGAAAAACATATAGCTTTTTTCTACGCCGTGGCCTACTTGGAGAGTGGCTACATTTTGGATACCCTTGTACAGTAGAAGGGTATGGAGTAGCGGCGATTATGTTATTTCTTATTGGCTTATCTTCCTATATTATATGCGCTTGTTTTTAGAGCGTTTTGCGGCTAATAAGGAATGTATCCCTTAGGGAGGAGTTGATTCTTATGGATCCGGCTGTACAAACCTTAATTGTCCTTGGTGTAATGGCGTTATTATTTGTAACAGAAATTATTCCACTCGCAATTACTTCTATCGGTGGTGCTATGGCACTTGGTTTATTAGGTGTTATTCCAATGAAACAAGTATTTAGCGGTTTATCCGATAGTACAGTAGTTTTATTCGCAGGTATGTTTATTATTGGTGCTGCATTATTCCATACTGGTTTAGCACAAAAAATTGGTATTTCTGTTGTTAATAAAGCAGGTAAAAGTGAAAATGGTCTTATGATTGCTTTAATGCTTGTAACAGCAGGTATGTCTTCTGTGCTTTCTAATACAGGTACGGCAGCAGCCTTATTGCCAGTAGTTATTGGTATTTGTGCATCTGCTAAAATTCCAGCATCCCGTCAATTAATGCCTATGGCATTTGCTGCTGGGATTGGTGGTATCATCACATTAGTGGGTACACCTCCTAATATCATCATCAATGGTGCATTAGGCCAAGCTAAACTACCTCAATTCGGTTTCTTTGAATTTGCATGGATTGGTATTCCTTTAACAGTTGCATTTATGATCTATATGGTAACGATTGGTAAACATTTCTTACCTAAACATGATGGTAATGCAGATGCTGAAGTAGAACAAGAAGTGGATGCTAGTGAAATTTCTAACGACCCTAAAAAAATGTGGTACTCTGGTATCATCCTATTAGGCGTTGTATTATTCATGGCATTGTCTGATCCATTGAAAAGTATTGGTATTAACGTTCCTCTTCATTTAGCCGCTATCGTAGGTGCTATTTTAGCCGTTTTGGCTGGTTGCTTGAAAGAGAAACAAGCATATCAATCTATAGATTGGGTAACTATTTTCCTATTTGCTGGTATGATGCCAGTAGCAGCTGCTATGAATGATTCTGGTGCTGGTAAAATGATTGCTCATGCAGTAGTAAGTATCATGGGTGATAATCCAAGTCCTTACTTTGCAACAGCTGTGTTATTTATCTTATCTTGTGTATTAACACAATTTATGTCCAACACAGCATCTTGTGCATTGTTAGCTCCAATTGGTATCTCTATTGCCCAAGCGATGGGTGCAAGCCCTCATGCAGTACTTATGGCGATTGGCGTTGCTGCATCTTGTGCATTCGCTACACCTGTAGGTACACCACCTAATACAATCGTATTAACACCTGGTAATTACAAATTTATGGATTATGTGAAAGCAGGTACTCCATTAATCGTAGTATGCTTTATTGTAAGTCTTATCATCATTCCAATGGTATGGCCTTTCAATATGCCATAATGTAACGTACGTCGTTTAGGTATAATGTAAAAATAAATAGATAATAAATAAGGACTGACTCGGAATCTTGTTTATAAGATTCTGTAGTCAGTCCTTTTTGGCCCTTTGTTAAATTGAGGCTGCTCATATAAGCTCTTTGTCAAATTGGGGCTACTCAGATAAAGAGTTTTTAGCACTAGCTATTTAAATAGCTAGTGCTATTCTTCTTACTTAATAGAAGTATACGAATATTGAAGTAATCAAAAAGATCTCTATAAGGTAGTTTGGCGAAAGAACAGTAGAAATTTCGCAAAGTATGATTTTTGTTCTATAATATACTTTAAAATTTTCACTACTTCAAAGAAAATATTTGATTATCTAGAGAATTTGATTCTATTTAGGTGTATAATAGTAAAGTGAATATAGAATTTTATAGTCGATGATGATTATTTGTAGTCGTCTATAGTTATCTGTAGCTATCTGTAGTCGTCTTTGGTTATCTATAGGTGCTCATTGTGTTCTATAATAAATAGTACCTGGGCATTTTATAGATGATACATCAGTCATATAGATGATAATTTGGGATATTCAAGGGCTATTATACTAGCTTAGTAAATAGTATATTAGCCAATATTAGAGTGTATATACTAACAATAAGAAGGTGAATGTGTGAGACCTACCTATGTAGAAATTGATACAGCACAAATACGAAGTAATTTAAGGAAAATTAAAGATTGTTTGCCGGAGTGGTGCACGAGTACAGCAGTGGTGAAAGCGAATGCCTATGGACATGGGAGTGTCATGGTAGGGCGGATTGCCGTAGAGGAAGGGTATGAGTCGCTAGCTGTAGCTTTCCCAGAAGAGGCTATTCCTTTGCGTGAGGCGGGCATCACGGTACCTATTTATCTATTAGGTTTAACGTTGCCTCAATCCTTTGATTTGGTAATAGATGGGCATTCTAGACCTGCTATTTGTGAATCTACAGATTTAGAAGCTTTAAATGAATGTGCTCGTAGACATGAAACAATTGTAGAGTGCGCCATTGCTGTAGATACAGGTATGCATCGTATCGGTAGTAAGCCCGAAGATGTATTGGCGTTTTTAGAAAAAGTAGAATCTTATGAATATTTACGAGTTGATGGATTTTTTTCTCACTTAGCAAATGGAGATGCAGCTGATCAAAGTCATGCTAATTTTCAAGTGGAGCAATTTAGAAAGGTCGTAGAAATGATTCGTGCCCATCGGGATGAAGCATACCGCTTTTCTTTGGCCAACAGTGCAGGCTTATTGGCAGTAAAAGATAGTTTATTTAACGATGCTCGACCAGGTATTATTCAATATGGTATTATGCCATCTATGGATGTGCCGAATCGATTAGGATTGAAACCGGCTTTGAGCTTGTATAGTAAGGTAGTACATGTACAACATTTACCGAAAGGCTCATCGATCGGCTATGGCAGCACGTATACAACAACGGGGGAGGAAACAATTGCTACCATACCTGTAGGGTACGCCGATGGGTATCCTAGATCCTTATCAAATAAAGGCTCTGTGTTGATTCATGGCACACGCTGTCCTATTGTAGGTCGCATCTGTATGGACCAATTCATGGTGAAAGTACCTAATCATATAACAGTAGCCCCAGGAGATGTGGTTGTACTACTAGGACAACAAGGACAAGAGAGTATTACAGCGCTTGAATTGGCCTATTTGGTTGGGACTATTCCCTATGAAATATTCTGTAACTTTTCAGAAAGGGTGCCACGACATTATATTTAGAGGATATTGATAAAAGAAAATTGTTTCTGCAATATAACTATACTTATAAGGCCAAAATGAAGAAAAAGAATGCTCTACTTAGGTTCTCTTAGAGAGACACTAGGTAGAGCATTCTTTTTATAATTTGTATGTATACTATACGTGTTGTAGGCTATATTGTGCTTCTTATTTATTGGCTTTCATAAATAGGAGAGCTAAATAAAGAACGTGCTGCATTTTCGATATACAACGCTGTATTGGATTGGTTCATTGTGTATAAATGAATGCCAGATACGCCTTCTGTTACAAGGTCTACGATTTGATTTAATGCATAGGCAAGGCCAGCATCGCGAAGGGCAATTGGATCATGCTCATATTTGTCTAAAATTGCTTTAAATTTGCGTGGAATAGCGGTAGCATTGCTTGTTAATAAACGCAAAGCTTGATTGCGGTTGATGATAGGCATAACCCCTGCTAAGATTGGCACATCAACTCCTGCTAAGGCACATTTTTCTTGGAAGTCATAGAATACATTATTATCTAAGAAAAATTGTGTGACTAATAG
>CAUVRW010000007.1:0-12371 GCA_963554425.1 uncultured Veillonella sp. | reverse complement strand
CGAACAAACATTATGAAATACCGTTTGTGAGGAGTATGCCGTGCTCTTCCCTTTTATCTTATTCAGTTATAACCGCCACAGACTACATAGCATCACAAGTGAACGCTTTCGCCTAGTTCAAAGTTCCCTTTATTTGTCACCACTCGATCTTCTGGATATAACCCATCCAATATGGTCACCATACCATCCATTTCTAATCCCGTCTCGATGGTCCGTATATCAATCGTATTATTTTCTGTCACTACATATACAAACTTACCATTTTCTCCATCATGAATGACTTCCATAGGCAACGTAAGAGCCGGTGCTTCCGCTTTTGTTTCGATGACTAATGTGTAGAACTCGCCAATCGTCACTTGCCCCGGCTGCACATTGAAAGTTGCTTTCACAGTGATGCTCGGTCCCGATTCGGTTCCTACAAATGTAATTTGCCCTGGCACCTGCTGCCCATTTATATCTAAATAGACTTGTACACCACCTGTGACATTAGGCTGTTTCAAAATCGCACCAAAGCTTTGCGGTACACTCAACGTAGCCACCACTGGGGAATCTTGTTGTATTAATAACAACGGTTTTCCTTCAATGGCAATTTTTCTATCTTCATTATAGATAGCCGCCACCTTTCCTTCCATCGGTGAAAGTATTTGAGCTGCCGCCATTTGTGCTTGTATTTTTGCAATAGCCGCTTCTATTCCAGAAGTATCTACCCCCGAACCACCTGCATAGGACGGAACCGTTACCACTTGTGATTGCGCCCTGGCCGCAATCGATTCAAACTCTCGATTTGTAATAATACCAGCATCACGCATATATCGTGCCCGCTCTACATCCGCTGATGACACATTACCACCTACTACCGTAGTAGATGTACTCTGTTGTGGCGCACGACTACGTGCTTCCTGCAACTGCCCTAATAGAGACTGTAACTGTTGTTGTAGCGATGTGGTATCAATCATAGCCAGCACTTGACCTGCTTTCACCATATCACCTACTTTTACCGTGAAAGTAGTCACCGGCCCCGACACTGTCGGTTCCACACTCGCCTTATGTAACGCCGTAATGTTCGCCTCATGACTGATGCGCACCGGCATTTGACGTTCCACGGGGTTCACCACCTGCACTGTTTTGGGTTGCATCCATGCGAACACACCGCCGGCAATGATTAGCACCATCACCACTGTTATATATATCCAATATTTCCGTATCCAAGAATAGTTCATCATCCGCTCCTCTCATATAGAGAGTATTATACTACTCTTAAAGAGGAATATCTAGCACACGAACACCATCACATATGTTTACCTTGTAATGCATCTATAAAGCGTGTTATAATGAAAGCAACAAAAGAAGAGCCATCAACGTGTGATCGGCGTTAGGCTCATCTCAAGAACATCAAAATGGACGGCCTAACGTGTGTAAGTACTCTCAATACTTACGTTTTACGTTAGGCTTTCTCATTAATTACTTAAACAAATCAATGAGTTGTACTATTAACTTTAGAATTAAAATCAATCTATAGATTTTTCTAAATTTTTTCATAGTACCACCTCCTCCCATAATAGGAAGAGATGAGCCCAACTCACGTTGGTGACTCTTACAATTTATATTATACTACAAAATTACTCATAACGTGAACTTTCATTGCTGCCTAAATCTTAAAAATCACTATAATTAAAGCAACAAAAAAAGGAGTCCCCTGAGGAACGCCGTCACGTGTAGTAGCCTTGTGGCCACCTTTACTCACTAAATATACGAAATACAAAAACGAGCAACATGTTCCTGAACAAACATTATGAAATACCGTTTGTGAAGGAATGTGTTGCTCGTTTCCCTTTGCCCTATTCAGATAATGACCGCCACAGGCTACATAGCGTTACAAGTGACGACCTACATAACGTTACAAGTAACGTCACAAGTGAGGTCGTAACGATGTACCCGCTCACCAGCCAGCTGGCCAGTCGTCTCATGGCATGTAAACAAAAACACTTGCCTATGTTCACTTAATGTTTCTATCACCTGTAATGTTAGTTTTTGTCGTTCTAAGTCAAAGCGCACCAACACATCATCCAACAGTAACGGCATGGATTCTATCTTTTCCGCGAAGGACTCTGCTAGGCTTAGTCGCAATGCCAAGTATACTTGATCGCCCAAGCCACTGCTCCACTTTCCTAAGGGAATTTCCCGACCTGTAGTGTCTTTCACATAGGCCCCCTTATGTGTGTCATCCATGTGCAATGTATAGATGCCACCCGTCATGGCTTTCACATAATCAGACGCTCTCGCCAGCATAGCCGGTTGCCGATCTGTTTCGTATTCTTGTTGCGCCAGCTCCATACCATGGTTGATAAACACATAGGTCATCCACGCTTCCAAGGCTTCCCTGAGCTCCGCTTCTAGCTGTTCTTTTTTCAGCAATGCTTCCGACACTGCATGGGATGTACTCAAGTGGCGCATAGATTCTTGCAAGGTGCCTCGCTCTTCATACAACGCCTGTAGGGATGATTCAATATTCGCCAATTTCGTTTCACTGCGAGAGTACTCCAATTCCCATTTGCTTTTATCATTGCCTTGCAAACGGCGGTACCATACATCTCTATGAAACTCTTTAGGCGCCAACAATTCCAATTGCCGTTGGCTTTGGCGATAAATGGTCTCCCATTGTTTATGCTGATCTTGTTGCAACAAACGCTGACGATATTCTGCGGCACTCTTCATGCCGCCCTTTTGAATCAGTTCTTCTTGGGCAAGGAACAATTCTTTTTCCTTCTTACTCCATGCGGCATACTCTTCGCGATAATTTTTGCGCTGGCTTTCCTTTTGCTCCCACCGCACACGATTTTGCTTGTGCAATTGCAACTGATTATATACCACTCGTAGCTCTACGATGGATGGCACCGTGTTCATCTGCAAGGACGCCCACAAGTTCCTGCATCGATTCACGATGGCTTCTAGTTGTTCATGATGCAACCGCACTTGCTTTTGGTATCCTTCAAATTCGCGTAATCGCTCATGATAGGCTTGGTATTCTTCCTTCATGCCGTAGAACGCATCATCTCGGTTCGTCTGTTTAGCCGCCTTTGGCAACCACGCTTCCCATGCGTCCATAGCTTCAGTTCCTGCCGCTTCCAAGGTTTTGCCTTCTGCCACCCACTGTGCTTTCATCACTTCGTAGGCTTTGAAATGACTCACATCATCTCCGTATCCTTTGATTTCCTCCGCTACTGCCTGTATCTCTGAAAGTAAACTTTCATAGTCAGATTCTGTAGCTGGCATAGATCGTCCTGCTTTAGCTTCTAAGTCAGAAACATCCTTAGTAGTTTTGTTCGCAACCTCTAGAACTATATTTCCAGTCCGATACCCTTGGTAGGCAAGACCTATGGCTAATAATAGACCTACTGCTCCCCCTATGGCCTGTACACCAATCGTCTCTGCATAGGTCATATGCCACGCCAATAAAGCCACCCCTAGCACCCCCAACACTGCGGAACCTAGATAATAGGAGCGCCCAGATTTCACCGGCACTACAGAGTCCGTAGGTTCTTGTGCTAAGTAGGCCTCTTTCAAGGCTATTAGATTCCTATGCTTAGTTTCTAGGGCTGTTACTGTTTCCGTTACCTCACGAGCTCGATCATCTTGCGGAAACGGCTCTCGTCGTTGCCATGCCTCATAAGCCTCACGAGCACTGCGTAATTGACCCGCCACTTGCTCCCCATCGTACCAATTCACATAATTGGGGAAGTCTTCCACATCACGCCAATATACATGAGACTTACGAATAAATGCCAACTGAGCTTTTACCTTTTCTAAGTATAAATCTCCTTCACGGCATTCTTTTTCTAATTGCGTCCATTTTGATACTTCTTGGTACAAACTTTCAATCTCTTGTTCATACATACCTAGTCTATCTTCTGGGTCGAAGTTATCTGGCATCAAGCCCTCTTCCTTGCCACGCCACACACGCATGTATTCCTGACAACGGCGTATTTCTTCATCTAATTCTAAAAACTTCTCTCGCTCCAATGACTCTTCTACGTGAAATTGGAGCATTTTTTGTTTTGCTTCTTCCCCACGTTTATACGTATCCCAGGCACGAAGAACTCTCTCTACATCTTGTAGATATTCCTTCCGCTCTTGTCGTTGTTCCTGCAAGGTAGCTTCTTTCTTTTCCAGCGTTTCCAAGGAGGCTTGCCACGTATAATACTCTTGCTCTCCTTGTTGTAGCTTACGAATATCTCGTTCCACCTCTTGCAATCGATCTAACAACGTATTGATGGTCCGCTTTCCCGTAGGCGATGCCACTAGCAATTGGCTGGCCAGTTCATCCACATCTTTCACGAGGGTTCCTAAAGATTCGCCACCTTCGGCACCAAAGAACCGTGTGCGCACGTCCACCTCTTGGATAATGTCCACCCCTTGTAAGTCATCCAAGGTAATAGCAAAAATGCGATCATAGGTCTTTTTGTCTAACCCTTGCCACCACAATTCCGCCGGTTCCACCGTATACCGCTGACCACCCACTTCGTAAAAGTCCAACGTTTTTCCTTTACGACCGATGTGGTACGTCTTACTGTCTCGTTCCACCACAATATGACCCTCTACAGGTTCTTCTTTCCGTTTCGTGCCTAGCAAAATGCCACGAAAGGCTTGAAGTAGTGTTGTTTTTCCGCTTCCATTCGGCCCGTATAGCACATGCAACCCACTTTCATGGGGCTGAAAGGTCCACTGTTCATAGGGGCCATAGTGTTCTATATATATTTCTTTAATCTTCATACTCATTCCCCTGTAATAACCGGATGCCTTCCCGTCGTGCCTTCTCATAGGCAGCCTGTACCATGTCGCCCGTCACCAAACGACTATACATGCCCAAGCGTTTCCACTCTGGTCGTTCTTTCACAATGTTCATTAACGAATCCGTACCCGTATCCATCGCCTCCAAGGCTTTCACATAATCGCTGACCATACCTGGCGCAGCACCTTGCTTACCCGTACTGAAAGTATCGCATTCTATGTCGATGATATACACGCCGTGCTTGCCACTTTCTTCCGCTTGGGCTTCCTCCATCCAAGCTACACGCACTGCATTGTCACATGCCACTTCGGACAAAGGTCCTTCTCCAATAAGTCTAAGAGTCAACAAAATAGACATACCCGGTTTTCGGATCATTTCTTTTTTGTGGCGCAACATTTCTAGCATCTCTACTACCGATTGCACTTGTCCTAAATCAATAGTATCTTCTGCAAATCGGATCGCATTGGTCTCGTGAAAGTGTACCTCCACACTGCCACGGCTAGATACATCCACCACATAGCACCCTTTCGGGCCACTTTCACCACGGTGCAAGCCTTGGCTATTCCCTGCATAGACGATATGAGGTTGTTCACTCAAAATCTGGCGCTTGTGAATGTGACCAAACGCCCAATATTGAATGGGAATCCGGCGCAACGCATCGAGGGAACAAGGACCCGTCTTGTCATGTCCCGCATGACTGCCTACCGTTCCATGCACAAGAGCAATGGAAAAAGGATCACTGCGCAAAGGATGGATATCCGACGCTAGATCCTCATACTGGGTATCACTGGAAATACTGCGACCGTAGATGCCAGCCACCTCTTGACCACGCACCATGAGAGAAAATCGATCCACTCGGTCCGCTGCACAGATATGGACATTGTCTGGCAATGGCATATGCCGTTTCCAACTTTCAGAAGGGTCATGATTACCTTGCACCACATAGACAGGAATATGCTCCTTGGCGAGACTTTCACAGGCACGCACAAAGTGCATCTCCGCCTCAAGGGGATGGTCCACCCCATCATAGACGTCCCCCGTAATAAGCACCGCTGCCACACACTGACGGATGGCTAGGTTCACGATATTCTGAAAGGACCCATAGGTGGCGCGCATCATGGCCTCGTCCAAGGATCTGCCAAAAGATTTTAAATAGCGAAAGGGCGCCCCTAAATGGAGATCCCCACATTGTATGAATCGAAATGGTATGCCCATATTATAACCCTTTCCAAGCCTCAGCTAATACCTGCACCGCCCGTTCTAAGTCACGGGTCGGTATACCACTGAACGATAACAACACCTCTACAATACCGTTCTCATCTCTGTCTATGACCTTAATGTCGCAACCAGCCTTTAACGCTCGCAGACGAAACACATCGCCCTTATTGTACGCCTTACGAATCCCCGCATAGACACCTCCCTCTGGATCGATGACCTCATAGGTATCGTCCAAATAGTGGCGCAGCAAGCTCGTAAAATACTTACTTTTTTCTAAATAATGTTTACGAAGGCGGCGAATTTGCTTATGCCACTCCCCTTCATCCATGTACATGGCCCATGCCAACTGCTCTAACACGCCTGCACTTTGCCCATAGGCCTTGTGGTGCTTGTGAAAGTCCTCATAGAGAATCACCGGCAACACTAGGTAACTCAACCGAATCGACGGCGGTAGCACCTTCGACGGCGTGCCCATATAAATGACGCAATCTTGCAGATCCATGCCCTGCAACGATAACACTGGCTTTCCATAATAACGAAGTTCACTGTCATAATCGTCTTCTATGATGAAAGCACTTCGACTCTGCGCCCACCGCAATAACTCTGTCCGCTCTTGGATTGTCATAATGCGACCCATACTATCGCCGTGAGATGGCATACAGTATGCCACTTCCACATTGGCTGCTTCTAACGTGGGAATCCATTGTGACTCTCCTGTATCCACCTCTACAACAAAAAATCCATAGTCTTTCCATACAGCCTTGGCAAAACTAGGGCTTTGGCGATCGATGGCTACCTTGGATTTCCCTTGACGTTGTAACAAGGACGCAATCATATGCAACGAATTGAGGGTACCACTGGTCACAAGCACCCGCTCTGCCGATGCCCGCACACCTCGTGCCTGTTGCAAATATTGATTCAATGCGGACCGCAGCTCAGGTTCGCCTTCTAGCTGACCATACGTCATAAGCCGTTTCGTATCTCGTAAGGCGTAGCCAATAAAGCGCTTCCACCGTTTAAAATTGAAGCCCTCTGGATCCATAGCACCAGTAGAGAAGTTGTAGAGGATGGGATAGGGCTGTCTGTTCGTTTCTTCTTGCAAAGCGAGGCTCAAGGTAGAGCTTTCCCCCAAAGGCAGAGGAATCTCCAGCACCTCATAGGGCGCCTTGTTATGGGCTTGAATATACCCTTCCGTTGCCAACTGCAAATACGCTTGCTCCACCGTAATCTTGCTGACACCCAACTGCGCTGCCATAGCCCGTATAGAAGGAAGACGCTGCCCTGGACGGAACAAGCCCTGCTCAATATGCACTTTTACAGCCTCATATACCTGTTCGTACATGGGAACCCCTGCATTCGCATCTAGGACAATCATCTAGCCCCTCCAAAACAACAAACCTTACGTCCTTAAATGTATATATCTTTTTTGTTCTCGATTCTTTAGTAGTTACATTCCTTACGCCGCTACCTTCAAAATTCTGAACCACCGTTTCTAAGATATATTCTTACCTTATATTATAAAAGTAAACACAAAAAATGACTACACCAAAAGTATTTTTATCATTAATAAACTCGACTTAACTATCAACAGTATGCATATATTTAAATAACCGTTTATGGTATACTAATCTCGTTACAGGTGAAACCGATTCCGTAACAGGAGGAGGTGATAATGTGACTTTCTTTATAAAATCTCTTTTTAAGGCAATTTTGGTGAATGTAATTGGCTACTATATTCGCAAATGGATTGAATTGCTATTCCACTTGTAACAATCCTAGATTTTGTATTGATCTATAAATAATACAAAGTAAAACTCCCTAGGTGGCACCCTAGGGAGTTTTTGTGTGTTATTCATAAAATCTTTAGCTACGCTTATTGTATCACCTATCACTTATAATTTCAATAATTTTTCTCCATATACTCACGTAAACTCTAGCGATATTTGCATTTAGCAATAAACAATGCTATACTTATCTTATAAAAAAGAAGAGCTAATAACGTGTGCTGGCGTTAGGCTCATCTTAAAGATACTGAAACTGAATTTGCCTAACGTGCTAAGGTGTGTGAGACCTTATCCGTTAGGCTTTTTCATTGTTTATTTTACTAGATCAATGAATTGAATTGCTAAACTAGCAATAGAAATAATCAAGGAGATTTTTTCATACTTAGTCATAGCAACCACCTCCTCCCATATTAGGAAGAGATGAGCCTAACATCACGTCATTAACTCTTCTACAAACCTATTATAGCATAAATTCTACATATAGAATAATATTATATAATCGCAGAAATTTAAAATATCCCCCTAAATAAGCAACCTCAGGATTTCTTTGATAAGTACTTATCCCCTTCTTTCAGTCCTATGAGCAACGCAGTTATACGTAGCAGCCTTTGTGGCGCCCCTTACTGCCTAAATTACACAATCCCAAAGAAGAGCACGGCGTACCCCGAATATAATAAGTCTAGAGTCACGTTCATATATATCATAATCACATATTTTCTAAAAGAGCAGGGCATGTTCCTGAAGAAACATTATGAAATACCGTTTCTTAAGGAATGTGCCCTGCTCTTCTATTTGCTTCATAAAATATTAACTGAACGTGACAAGCTATATAAGGGTATGCCGTGCTCTTCCCTTTATCGAGTTAAACACGCCACAGGCTGCATAGTATTGCAAGAGACGATCTACAAGGCTGCATAACGGAACAAGTGATGACTTAAATGTTAACGTCACTACTATTGACTCAAGTTAACAATGGATATATAATGTAGTCATTATGATGTAGTCATTAAAATCAAATGAAAATTACGAGGTGTAATTATGGAAACTGTATCAAAATCTATTTCATATGAAACAATCATAGCATACGCACAAAAAGTATTAGATGGTGGTGAGATCACTCGTGAAGAAGCAGAACAATTGATTCACACATCTGACGAAGACACTATGATACTATTGGCTATGGCTGACAAAATCCGTCAAAAATTCAATGACGATACAGTAGACCTATGTGCCATCGTGAACGCCCGTTCCGGTAAATGCCCAGAAAACTGTAAATTCTGTGCTCAATCCGCCCATCATGACACTGGTGTTACTGTGTATCCTTTCATGGAAGAGGATGAAATTGTGAATGCTGCTAAAAAAGCGAAAGAAGCTGGTGCTATCCGCTTCTCCATCGTAACAAGTGGTCGTAACACAAACAACCCTAAAGAGTTTGAGCAAATTTTGAGCGCTCTCACTCGTATTCGTAAAGAAACTGGCTTAGAAATTTGCTGCTCCCTTGGTCTATTGACTTACGAGCAAGCAGTGCAATTGAAAGAAATCGGTGTGACACGCTATCACTCCAACATCGAAACGGCACCAAGCCATTTCCCAGATATTTGTACCACACATTCTTATGAAGATAAAATGTCTACTATCTCCAATGCCCAAAAAGCTGGCATTCGCGTTTGCTCCGGTGGCATCTTAGGCTTGAACGAAACGAAAGAGCAACGAGTTGAAATGGCATTCGAGTTAAAACGATTAGGAGTAGACTCCGTTCCATTGAACATTCTTAACCCTATCAAGAACACACCATTCGAAAACAACGAGCCAATTCCTCCATTGGAAATCCTTCGTACCTTCGCTGTGTTCCGCTTTGTATTACCAAATGCATTGATCCGTACCGCTGGTGGTCGTGAAGTCAACCTTCGTGACTTACAAGCTTACGCATTAAAAGGTGGCTTGAACGGTATCATGGTAGGTGGCTACCTAACAACAGCTGGGCGCTCTCCTATGGATGATCTACAAATGATCAAAGACTTAGAACTAAGCCTTAATACTGTACAACAAGCATAATCATATACCTGTAACAACGAAACTTTTTCATTACCTATATGTCTCAATTAGAGAGCTGCAACCATATAGAACTTTCAAATGAGAAATAGGGGACCCGATTCCAACGAATCTGGGTCCCCTATTTTTGCTATATACGATTTTTATAATAAATCCCTTAGATACAGCAAACACTAACCCCTAAAAGTATTAGTTGTAAGTTTCCATTCAGCATTGCTTACCCATCCCCATGCATAAGGTATGAGAGTATACTGCATCTATCTAAAGCAATATATCGGCATGCTAGCATTGAGCTCATAAAACTATATACAGAACTAGATGATTCCCAAGCCCTGCAACACCGGCTCATACACATAGTACAGGAACAACCATGTTCCTAGTCCTGCTACGCCACCTACGAGGGCACCGTTAATACGAATCCAAGCGAGGTCTTCTTCCACCTTGCTTTCAATAAAATGGATGAACCGTTCTGTGCTCAAACTTTGTAGCACTTCACGGATGATAATGCCAATAAATCCATGGCTCTTCGATGCAATATGCAACATAATATGCGTCAACGCTTCTTCTAGACGTTCTACCATACCCGGCTCTTCACAGTAATGATTCCACAACTCTTGAAAGCTCGATTCCAACGCAATGGCCATCGGTGATGACCCATCGTTAGATACCATACCTTCACGAATGCGAGGACATACATAGTCTTCCAACATGAGCTCCCAATCTTGTACATCGATCCACTGTTGGATAGCATCATCCAATGTCTTTGTGATGCTTCGGTTCGACGCCATCTGCTGCAACGGTCCCACCCATTGGTGCAACCACACCAAACGCTCCGTACTATTCGGCTGTTTCCAGCGCTCCAACATTTGATGCACTTCTTCGATGATGGCTCCCGCCATTTCTTGGACGTTCACAATGTTCAACCCTTCTGAAAGCCCAATGAGCATGGCAGACACTACATCTTTCTTGCGCTTTTCAATTTCTTCCTCAATGACTGTTTCTAACCATTGCTGTGCCTTCGGCGTATACAATGCTCTCTGCAAATAGTCAATCCCTCGAATGACCATACTTTCATAGCGATTGTGTTCACACACATGTAGCAAAGTCTGTTGCATAGGGCCGATAAAAGATTGATTATGCAAAAATTTTCGCAACCGCTGTGCACCCCATTGAGCCCACTCACGATCACTTCGACGGTCCCAAAGCTCTGACAGCACAGTGGCAATCCCTTGGCGCACTGTATTACGCCCTACCTCACTGCGGATATATTGGTCTAAGAAAGGCACAAACTGCACCCGTTCAATGGCACTTTTACATTGGTCGTAGGTGAGAAGTTTCGTATTCACCATTCGGATAATCCCCTCAATGAGCCGATTCTTATTCCGTGGAATCAACTCTGTATGAAAGGACACTCCCAAAGGTTTGCGAAATAATGCAGTCACTGCAAACCAGTCCGCTACGCTACCAATGAGAGCAGATTGAACAAACCAATACAATCCATCATACCAAGGAGCCGTGATATACCACTGCCCCCACCACACAAAAGCGAACAGTACCGCCATGGTAAGAAGCAATCGGTTGGCATAGGTAGTATAAGGATTTCTTTGTGTTTCCATGATGCGAGGGCTCATAAGATCCCTCCTTTCAGCAAGGTCAATCCATAGAAGAGACCGCCTAAGATGGCACCCACCAAGGATCCGTTGATGCGTATCATCTGTAAGTCATAACCCAATTTAGATTGTAAAATACGAGTAATTTCCTCTGGCGTGAATCGGTTCATCTCACGCACGACGATATGTTCAATCCAAGGGCGCACGTAATTTAAAACATGTAACAATTGGAATAAAATAAATCGTTCTGCCTTGCGCCCTTTCACAACATTCATTTCCAAGCGCTCAAAGAAATGGTACAATTCCGTTTCCCCTTGTTCTACATAGCGCGCTAGGTCTAACGTATCTTCCAACACATAGCCATCCTCAATAAACTCTCGGAACCAAGCATTCTTTTTATCTTCTAATTTCTGTTGCCATTGTCCATTCTGTGCTAGTTCATCCACTGCCCACCGTGCTTTTTCATACACAGCCTTTCCCAGCGGCGACTGCAAGGACTCTTGGCTCATCAAATAGGCACAGCCTTTCACCTGTATCATATGCGTAATGTATTCCGGTGAAAGCGACTCACCGCCCAATGCTAGCGCCAATTCTCGTAAGAAAGAATGGTCTGCATAGCGGTTCATCACAGATGACACCATTCCTAACAAGTAGGGGCGAATGCCTTCCGCTACTAACAATCGTTGGAGCATACGGTTGATGTGTATCCAGAGCACTTCTGCTCGTTCTGGTTCTAAGAGTTGACGACACAAGCTAACCACAAAAGGCGTCACGTGCCAAGACTCCACACCATTCTTGATGTGCCCTAGCAATTGCTCTTGCAGTAAATTTTCTTTCACATGGGGCAATACATGGTCTTTCAATTCCTCAAAACACACATGAACATACCCCCGACCAGTGGCACTATTCATAAATGAC
>CAUVRW010000006.1:0-13685 GCA_963554425.1 uncultured Veillonella sp. | reverse complement strand
AGATGATTGCCTTTGACTAATGGAGGTATGAGCTCTGGAGAGATAAGTAAGTAGGCTAGTTTTGCTATATAAGATAAAGGTTGAGAAGAATGCGGTATGCTCCGCAGCAAACATTACGAAGTGCCGTTTGTGAGGAAGCATGCCGTATTCTGACTGAGAAGTAGAGGAAAACATAGCCTACTTACTCAGGATAAAGTGCCCTTGGTCAAAGGCACACACAAATTGCCAATCAGTACTAAGATTGTGTATAATAAGAGGTATGTATAATCTGATTGTAATGGGAAATGAGGAATGACGATGCGAATTGATGGTCGTAGTTTAAAAGAAATACGCCCTGTGAAAATTACTAGGCATTACACTGCCTATGCAGAGGGATCTGTACTAATTGAATGTGGCAATACAAAAGTCCTTTGTACGGCTAGCGTTGAGGATCGCGTTCCCCGCTTTTTGAAAGGTACTGGCACAGGCTGGGTGACAGCAGAATATTCCTTGTTACCACGAGCTACACACACTCGTGTACCTAGAGAGGCAGCAAAAGGTAAACAGACAGGGCGCACGGTAGAAATCCAACGTTTGATTGGTCGTGCCTTGCGAGCTGTTGTAGATTTAGAAGCGTTAGGGGAAGTATCTATTACGGTAGACTGTGATGTACTACAAGCTGATGGTGGCACTCGCACCGCCTCGATTACAGGCGCTTTTGTGGCTTTAGTAGATGCTATCTATTCTATGTACGATGGATATGGTAAGTTTCCTGTAACGGACTATTTAGCAGCTATTTCTATGGGAATCGGTGAAGATGGTCCTATGCTAGACTTGTGCTATGAAGAGGATAGTGCAGCCATTGTGGATATGAATGTGGTTTGTACTGGTAAAGGCCAATTAGTAGAAGTGCAAGGAACAGGTGAACATGGGACTTTCACAAGAGATGAGTTGAATAGCCTATTAGATTTAGGTGAAGCTGGTACACAACAACTAATGGCGGTACAACGTGAAGCATTAGGTGAAATTGGTAACATGGTGGGTCATGAAAATGCACCGAAAGCAGTGGTATTAGCCACACGGAATAAAGGGAAAATTCGAGAGTTTACCGCAGCCTTTGAAGAATTAGGCTTTGAAGTGCGTACGATAGATGACGTTGTAGATATTGACGAACCAGAAGAAATTGGCACTACCTTTATGGAAAATGCAGAATTAAAGGCTTTATACTATGCAGAGGCTTGTGGTTTGCCTTGCGTGGCAGATGATTCTGGCTTAGAAGTAGATGCCTTAGGCGGTGCACCAGGTGTATATTCTGCGCGCTATGCAGGACTGCATCGTAGTGATGAAGATAATAATCGGCGATTAGTAGCGGAATTGGTGGATGTTACTCCAAGTGATAGAACAGCACGTTATCAATGTGCTCTTGTATGGGCTACACCGGATGGACAATGCGTTCGAGCTACAGGCACTTGTGAAGGCCTCATCCAATTAAGCCCAATGGGAAAAGGTGGATTCGGTTACGATCCATACTTTTATATTCCAAAATTAAAAACTACGATGGCCAATATTTCTATGGAACAAAAACAAGCTATTAGCCATCGAGGTAAGGCGCTACGGGCATTGGTGGAGCAATTGCGACACACTATAATTAAGTAATTAATAAAAAAATGAAAATTTTATATCGAAAGTCTTGAATATATTTATTTAATTCGATATAATAATGGTAGGTATTATAAGGAAGGCAGATATTAAGTTATGGATACATCTGTAAAATCAAATAAAATGAAACTCTATGGGTTTAACAATTTAACGAAAACCTTGAGTTTTAATATTTATGATATTTGTTATACGCGTACAGAAGAAGAAAAACGCCAATATATTGAATACATTGACGAAGTTTACAATGCACAGCGCCTGACTGATATTTTAACAGAGGTTTCACATATTATCGGAGCCAATGTGTTGAATGTGGCAAAGCAAGACTATGATCCACAAGGGGCAAGCGTAACCATCCTGATTTCGGAAGAACCTGTTGATAAAGTAGATAAAGATGATGTGGTAATGCATCTCGATAAATCTCATTTGACGGTTCATACCTATCCTGAAAGTCATCCAGACAATGGAGTCAGTACATTCCGTGCAGATATTGACGTGTCCACATGTGGTCAAATCTCTCCGCTCAACGCATTAAACTATCTTATCGATAGTTTTGATTCTGATATCATCAGCTTAGATTATAGAGTGCGTGGATTCACTCGTGATATTCATGGTAAAAAATTATTCATGGATCATCGCATGAACTCCATTCAAAATTACATTAACTCTAAAACACGTAATCTCTACAATATGATCGATGTGAATGTGTATCAAGAAAATATTTTCCATACCAAAATGATGCTGAAAGAGTACGACATTAATAATTATTTGTTTGGTATTACCGAAGAAGATTTGACGCTAAAAGAGCGCAAACAAATTAACCAACAACTCAAACAAGAGATGGCGGAAATATTCTACGGTAGAAACTTACCATCATTGAAAATCTAGGAGGTTTTCCCATGGACGTAAAACAAGAGGCAATTGAAAAACGCTTGGAACTAAAAGGTTTTTTGCAAACTGGAACAAAATACGAATTAAAAGATGCTCATGACTTAACGGTAGCATACACTCCAGGTGTAGCAGAACCATGCCTTCATATCAAAGAAGATGAAGACAAATCCTTCGACTTAACATGTCGTTCTAATATGGTAGCCGTTGTATCTGACGGTACTCGCGTATTGGGTTTGGGAGATATCGGAGCAGCTGCTGCGATTCCAGTTATGGAAGGTAAATCCCTATTATTCAAACGCTTTGGTAATGTAGATTGTATTCCTTTGGTGATTGATACAAAAGATCCAGACGTGTTAATTAACACTGTAAAATTAGTGCAAAAAAACTTTGCTGGCATTAACTTAGAAGATATTTCTTCTCCTAAATGCTACGAAATCGAAAATCGCTTGAAAAAAGAGTTAGAAATCCCTGTATTCCATGATGATCAACATGGTACAGCTATCGCTTGCTTAGCAGGTGTAAAAGCAGCCCTTCGCTTTGTGAAAAAAGATTTATCCAAAGTTAAAATCGTTGTAAACGGTGCTGGTGCAGCGGGTGCCAATATTGCTCGTCTATTATACTTAGCAGGCGCTCGTAACATTACATTAATGGTAAGCTCCGGTGTATTGAACAAAGACTACAAACGTCTTGATTCTTTACAAGCTGAGTTGATCAAAACATTGGGTCAAGAAACAAAAACTGGCAACTTAGCAGAGATTGCAAAAGGCGCTGACGTATTGTTAGGTGTATCTGCAGCAGGTGCTTTCACAAAAGAAATTTTGGAAAGCTTAGCGGATGATGCTATTGTATTTGCTATGGCTAACCCAGTTCCAGAAGTTATGTACGAAGAAGCGAAAGCAGCTGGCGTACGTGTTATGGGTACAGGTCGTAGTGATGCGCCTAACCAAATCAATAATGTGAATGTATTCCCTGGCATCTTCCGTGGAGCCATCGATGTACAAGCACGTGAAATTAATGATGAAATGAAATTGGCAGCCGCTGAGGCGCTAGCAGCTCTTGTAACAGATGAAGAATTAGCAGAAGACTACGTAGTAGCGAATGCATTCGACAAACGTGTTCCATTAGCAGTAGCAAAAGCAGTTGCTGAAACAGCAATTAAAACGGGTGTAGCTCGTAAAACAGAAGTTCCTTATTAAGATAAAGAACTCTTATATACTATAGAGGTAGGTTGAAGTGTAAACTCAACCTACCTCTATCTTTTTTTTGTATGTGAAGGCAGTGAAAATTATCACCTAACAAAAAATTAGAAAACCTAAAAAATATTTAGAAAAAGTATTGAATTATAGATATGACAGTGCTATAATAAGGGCATACCTAATAAATTGTTAGATAGCCTAAAAAATAGTTAGGAGACAATTATGAAATTAGAACAATTAAAGGTAATTGCGCATGGTATTGCGACACAATTTGGAGCTTCATGTGAAGTGTTGATTCACGACGTGCAAATAGAGACATTAGAGAGTTCTATTGTGTATATTGAGCACGGGGATATTTCTAACCGAAATGTAGGTGATGGCGCCTCGCATGCAGTACTAGATGCGATACGAAATGACGATGGTCAGTGTCAGGGTAAACAAGCTTATCTTACACGAACCAAAGATGGAAGGGTTCTTCGATCGACGACGATGTATATACGTGATGATAATGATAAATTACAGTATTTATTGTGTATCAACTATGATATTACTGATTTTATTACATTGCAAAACTCGTTAGATCGGATTATTACATCCAGTAATCGAGCGTGGGAAACAAAAGGCGAACGAATTGTTACATCTGTTAGCGATTTGTTGAGCGATATGTTATCTCAAGCTGAAAAAGTAGTAGGGCGACCAGCACATTTAATGAATAAGAATGAGCGTCTGGAAGCAATACGATATTTATATTGCCAGGGCGCTTTTTTGATTTCAAAGGCATCTGATAAAATATCGGAATATTTCAACGTTTCTAAATTTACTTTATATAATGACCTAAATCAGGTGAAAGAAGAGGAGGAATTACATGGAACGGATTCAATGGGTGAAAAATAATATGCCTGGGTCTGAGGACCTAAATACGCATATTATGAGTGTGAAATCAAGTGAAGGTGTAAGGGAATTTCATAAAAGCTTCCCACAATATGAAGAAACACCATTAACTGAATTACCACGTATGGCAGAGCATTTGGGGTTGAACAGATTATTTATCAAAGATGAATCCTATCGCTTTGGATTAAATGCTTTCAAAGTGTTGGGGGGATCCTATGCGATTGCTAAATTCGTAGCACAAGAATTAGGTAAAGAAGTATCTGAGTTACCATACTCTGTATTAACATCTAAAGAATTACGTGATGAATTTGGTCAAGCTACATTCTTTACGGCTACAGATGGTAATCACGGTCGTGGCGTAGCATGGGCAGCTAATAAATTGGGTCAAAAATCTGTAGTATTCATGCCAAAAGGTTCTACAGAAACTCGTAAACAAAATATTGCAGCAGAAGGTGCAACAGTTACGATTGAAGAAATGAATTACGATGATTGCGTACGATTAGCTACAGCAGAATCTAAAAAAGTAAACCATGGTGTTGTTATCCAAGATACAGCTTGGGATGGCTATGAAGAAATTCCAGCATGGATCATGCAAGGCTATGGCACAATGGCATTAGAAGCTACTGAACAACTAGAAAAAGCAGGCGTGGATGTACCAACACATGTTATCGTACAAGCTGGCGTTGGTTCCTTAGCAGGTGCTGTGACTGGTTATGTAGTAAACCGTTATAAAGATGCTCCTGTGAAACCAAAAATTGTTGTTGTAGAAGCATCCGCAGCAGACTGCTTATACAAAGGTGCTAAAGCAGGCGATGGAAACTTGCGCATTGTTGGTGGTGATTTACAAACTATCATGGCAGGGTTAGCTTGCGGTGAGCCAAATACAATCTCTTGGGACATCTTAAAAAATCATGTGGACGTATTCGTATCCGCTCCAGACTGGGTAGCATCCCTAGGTATGCGCATGAGTGCAGCTCCTATCAAAGGCGATGCAAGCATTACATCTGGTGAATCTGGTGCCGTACCATTTGGTTTAGTAGCAGCGGCTATGACAATGGATGAATATAAAGATTTACGTGAAGACTTAGACCTTACAAAAGACTCCAAAGTTCTATGTTTCTCCACAGAAGGGGATACAGATCCAACACGTTATCAAGAAATCGTATGGCAAGGAAAATTTTAATATAACCAAGTAGTCATATACAGTTAACTTTAACTTTTACGTATATGTGTGTTTAAGGAGGAAATGGTAATGGATTTACAAGCAGTAAAAAAAGCAGCAGAAGCTTATGGACCAGCGATGACAAAATTTTTAAGAGAAATCGTCGCATTCCCTGGTGAAAGTGCAGAAGAAGAACAACACGTTCGCCGCATTGAAAAAGAAATGAAAGATTTAGGATTCGATGAAGTTGAAGTGGATCCTATGGGTAATATTCTTGGCTATATGGGAACTGGTAAAACATTGATTGCTTTTGACGGTCATATTGATACAGTAGGTATCGGCAACCGTGATAACTGGAACTTTGATCCATATGAAGGATTTGAAAGCGATACTGAAATCGGTGGCCGTGGTGTATCTGACCAATTAGGTGGTATCGTATCCGCAGTATACGGTGCGAAAATCATGAAAGACTTAGGCTTATTGAATGATAAATACCGTGTATTAGTAGTTGGTACAGTACAAGAAGAAGATTGCGACGGATTGTGCTGGGAATACATTATTAAAGAACGTGGCATTCGTCCAGAATTCGTAGTATCCACAGAACCAACTGATGGCGGTATCTATCGTGGTCAACGTGGTCGTATGGAAATTCGTATCGATGTAGAAGGTGTATCTTGCCATGGTTCTGCACCAGATCGTGGTGACAATGCCATCTACAAAATGGCTGACATTTTACAAGATGTTCGTGCATTAAATGCAAATAATTCTACAGAAACTACTCGTGTTCGTGGCTTAGAAAAAATGTTGGATCCAAAATTCAACCCTGACCATTATGAAGAAGCTCGTTTCTTGGGCCGTGGCACAGTAACAACTTCCCAAATTTTCTACACATCCCCAAGCCGTTGTGCAGTAGCAGACTCTTGCGCAGTATCTCTTGACCGTCGTATGACAGCAGGTGAAACATGGCAAAGTTGCTTAAAAGAAATCGAAGATTTACCAGCTGTACAAAAATACGGTGCAAAAGTATCTATGTACGAATATGCTCGTCCATCCTGGACTGGTTTAACATATCCGATTGAATGTTACTTCCCAACATGGGTAATTCCTAAAGATCATAAAGTAACAAAAGCGTTAGAAGAATCTTACATCTCCTTATACGGTACAGAACGTATTGGTGCAGAAGTTACATTGGCAGAACGTAAAGCTCGCCCATTAACTGATAAATGGACATTCTCTACAAATGGCGTATCCATCATGGGACGTAATGGTATTCCTTGCATCGGTTTCGGTCCTGGCGCAGAAGCACAAGCACATGCTCCTAACGAAATCACATGGAAACAAGACCTTGTAACATGTGCAGCAGTATATGCAATCTTACCTACAAACTATTGCAAATAATAGTTTACATTTTATAAAGCTATAAATTATTAATGAGGTGCAAAATGGCAGATTTCAAAAAATGTGTAGACACATTAGCTAAGTTAGACACAAAAAACATGTACAACAATGACTTCTTCTTGACTTGGGAAAAAACAGACGACGAATTACAAGCTGTTTGGGCTGTAGCTGATGCATTACGTGCATTGCGTGAGCGCAATATCTCTACAAAAGTATTCGACAGTGGCCTTGGTATCTCCTTATTCCGTGATAACTCCACTCGTACTCGTTTCTCCTTCGCATCTGCTTGTAACTTATTAGGTTTAGAAGTACAAGACTTAGATGAAGGAAAATCTCAAATCGCTCATGGCGAAACTGTACGTGAAACAGCGAATATGATCTCCTTCATGGCTGACATCATCGGTATCCGTGATGATATGTATATCGGTAAAGGTAATGCATACATGCATGCAGTAGCTGATGCAGTAGAAGAAGGCCATAAAGACGGCGTATTAGAACAACGTCCTACATTGGTAAACTTACAATGTGATATTGACCATCCAACACAATTGATGGCTGATACGGCTCACCTTATCAATGAATTTGGTGGACTTGAAAACTTAAAAGGTAAAAAAGTAGCTATGACTTGGGCATACTCCCCATCCTATGGTAAACCTCTTTCCGTACCACAAGGTGCTATCGGTTTATTCACTCGTTTAGGTATGGAAGTTGTATTAGCGCATCCAGAAGGATACGAAGTAATGCCAGAAGTTGAAGAAGTTGCTAAAAAACAAGCACAAGCTAGTGGCGGATCTTTCAAACGTACAAACGACATGAAAGAAGCTTTCAAAGATGCTGATATTGTATACCCTAAATCCTGGGCACCTTTCGCAGCAATGGAAGAAAGAACTGACTTATATGGCAAAGGCGATACAGCAGGCATTAAAGAATTAGAAGGTCGTTTATTAGAACAAAATGCACAACATAAAGATTGGGCTTGCACAGAAGATATGATGAGTCTTACAAAAGACGGTAAAGCATTATACTTACATTGCTTACCAGCTGATATCACTGGCGTAAGCTGTGAAGAAGGTGAAGTTGACGCATCCGTATTTGATCGTTATCGTGTACCTCTTTACAAAGAAGCGAGCTATAAACCATATGTAATTGCTGCTATGATTTTATTAAGCAAATTTGAAAATCCAGTAGAATTATTGAAAGAGCTAGAAGAAAAGGGAACAGAAAGAGTTCTCCGCTAAGAGCAAAGGGGCTGTCTGTTCAGACAGTCCCTTATTTTAATCCCTACAAAGTAGTTAGGAATATAGAAACCATAGAGAGGTACCCTATGAAAAAACGTGTTGTTATCGCTTTAGGGGGCAATGCCCTAGGTAATACATTACCAGAACAAATGATTGCAGTAAAAGAAACATCGAAAGCAATCGTAGATTTAATCGAAGCAGATTGTGATGTTATCGTTACCCATGGTAATGGGCCTCAAATCGGTATGATCAATAATGCTATGGCTGCATTGACAAGAGAAGTAAAAGATCAACCTAATACTCCACTATCTGTATGCGTAGCCATGAGCCAAGCATATATCGGATATGATTTACAAAATGCATTGCGAGAAGAGTTGCTGAACAGAGGTATTACAGATCTACCTGTTACAACAATGGTTACACAAGTTCGTGTAGATGCAGATGATCCAGCATTCTTAGATCCAACAAAACCAATTGGTCACTTTATGACAAAAGAAGAAGCTGTACATGCAGTGAACCAATATGATTATGTGGTAAAAGAAGATGCAGGTCGTGGCTATCGCCGTGTAGTAGCATCTCCAGCTCCAAAAGAAATCATTGAATTACAAGCTATCAAAGGCTTAATTGGTCATGAATTAGTCATCGCTTGCGGTGGTGGCGGTATCCCTGTAGTTCGCAATGGAAATCACTTAACAGGTGCCTCTGCAGTTATCGATAAAGACTGGACTAGTAGCTTATTAGCACAAGAAGTTGATGCTGATGTATTGATTATCTTAACAGCTATTGAAAAAGCAGCGATTAACTATGGTAAAGAAAACCAACAATGGTTAGAACACATTACTGTAGAAGAAGCAGAAAAACATATCCAAAATGGTGAATTTGCAGCAGGCTCTATGAAACCAAAAATGGAAGCAGCTGTAGCTTTTGCTAAATCTAAAGCAGGTAGAAAAGCAATTATCACACAACTAGAAAAATCTAGAGAAGGTATTGAAGGAAAAACAGGCACTCACATCGAATTATAATAGTAGTATTTCATTGAATACTGTTTTTCATAGAAAGGAGCCTATCTATGATTTTATTAGGAAAAGGAACTGTCGTTACACGCAATCCATTACAACCGATTATTGAAGACGGTGGGGTACTAATGGATGGCACTAAAATTGTGGCAGTAGACTCATACGAAACATTGCGCAAACAATATCCAAAAGCATATCGAGTAAACGCTCATGGGCGCTTGATTATGCCAGGTTTTGTCAATGCTCATCACCATATTTATTCTGCCTTAGCCCGCGGATTATATATCCCTGGTAATAACCCAACAAATTTTAAAGAAATTTTAGATGGATTGTGGTTTTACCTAGATAAGCGTCTTGCGAAAGAAGACGTGTGGGCAAGTGCGATTGTGACCTATATGGCATGTATCGAAAATGGTGTGACTTCCATATTTGACCATCATGCAAGTTATGGGGAAACAGAAGGCAGCCTATCTGTTATTAGCGAAGTTGCTCAAGACTTCGGCGTTCGTTCTTGCTTGTGCTATGAAGTAAGTGATCGGAATGGCCAAGAGGAAATGGAGAAAGCGGTAGCAGAAAACGTACGCTTTGGTAAAGAAGCAAAAGAAAACCCTGAAACACTCGCAGCTATGATGGGGTTACATGCATCTTTTACATTGAGCAAAGATACATTGGCTTATGTTCGTGAACAAAATGTAGACAATTTGGGATATCACATCCATGTAGCAGAAGGCACTACAGATCAAGAAGATAGCCAAGAAAAATATGGTATGCGCGCAGTGCATCGCTTGCATGAAGATGGCATCCTAGGACCAAAAACGATTGCTGGACATTGTATCCATGTAGATGATAGTGAAGTGAAGGTATTAGCTGAAACTGGCACCATGGTGGCTCATAATCCAGAAAGTAATATGGGTAATGCGGTAGGAGCACCTAATGTATTAAAACTTATGGAAGCAGGTATTCCAGTGGGTCTTGGTACAGATGGATATACTAGCGATATGTTAGAATCCTACAAAGTAGCAAATTGCTTAGTGAAACATAACATGCAACATCCAAATGTTGGTTGGACTGAAATTCCACATATGTTATTCAATACTAACCCAGCAATGATTGAAAAATTCTTCCCTGTAAAAGTTGGTACCTTGACACCGGGGGCAGAAGCAGATGTAATTGTTTTAGATTATATTCCTAGAACAGATTTACATGCTGATAATATTAATGGTCATTTACTATTTGGCCTAAATGGTCTTAATGTAATTACAACGATTTCTGGTGGTAAGGTACGTATGCTAGATCGTCAACTATGTGGCATGAATAAAGAAGAATTGCTACGAGAAGTACGACAAATTTCCCATCGTTTATGGAAACGATTAGTCCCATAATACACTTTCAGTAAGGAGTGAATACTATGAGCGATATCATGTATCCGGTAAGTTTCGGACATTTAATGAACCATATTCTAACAGAATATGCTACACACAATCGAGTATATAATGTGGAGCGTATGCACACAACAGGCACGGATCAACGGTTATCCTTATTTGGTCGTAACCTAGAAAATCCATTAGGCCCTGCAGCAGGTCCACATACTCAATTAGCTCAAAACTTAGTAGCAGCCTATGTTGGCGGTTCCCGATTCTTAGAATTAAAAACAGTACAAATTATGTTCGGTGAAGAATTGGGCATCCCAAGACCGTGTATTTATTCAAAAGATGAAGCATACAATGTGGAATGGTCCTCTGAGTACCATTGCCATGCGGCTGCTGATGAATACATTAAAGCATGGTTTGCTATTAAATTAATTAGTAAAGAATGGGGCATCGGCGATCCAGATGGATTCATCTTTATTATGAGTGTTGGCTACAACTTAGCGGGCATTAAAAGTGAAGATGTAGATTCTTATATGGAATGTTTACGTGCAGCACGTACTAAACCAGTTTGGAAAGAATGCGAAGAATGGGCATTAGCTAATGTACATCAATTTAAAAATGTAACAGAAGAGTATATTCGCAATATTGATGACAACATTTGCCAAGGTATTACATTATCCACAATGCACGGCTGTCCTGCAGGCGAAATTGAATCGATTTGTACATACCTAATGAAAGAAAAACATCTAAATTTATATTTAAAATGTAATCCAACATTATTAGGCTATGATCGTGTAAGAGAATTATTAGATCAAGCAGAATTTGGATATATTGATTTTGATGCACATCAATTTGAAGTAGACTTATCTTTTAAAGAAGCAGTGCCAATGATTGAACGATTGTTGACGATTGCAGAAGAAGAAGGTTTAGTGTTCGGTGTGAAACTGACAAATACATTCCCTGTTTCGATTCACGAAAAAGAATTACCAGGTGAGCAAATGTATATGTCTGGTAAATCCTTATTACCGTTATCCATCGGTGTAGCTCAATTATTGAGTGAAACATTTGGCGAACGCTTACCAATGTCTTATAGCGGTGGTGCAGATGCGAAAAATATTGCAGCTTTATTCCGCACAGGTATTTGGCCAATCACAGTATGTACAACCTTGCTACAGGGTTTAGGTTATAATCAATTGGATAACTTGGCTAAATTAGTAGAAGCAGAAGATTACGATACTGCTAAGGTAATTAAACCAACAGAAATCAAATCTTTTGCCGAAGCAATGGGAACAGCGCCAACATACAAAAAATCTGTAGCTGCTAAGAAAAAACGCGAAGAGCAACCAGGTTTCCCAACAGCTCATGATAAAAATCATGAATGCCGTGTGGTATGTGGTACTTGCGTACGCGTATGTCCAAATAGAACGAATGAATGCATTACTGTAGATGGTAAAAAATTGATCATTCACATTGATGAGTCTTGTAATGAATGTGGTAACTGTGCTTGTCATTGCGTACAACCATGCTTCCCATATAAAGATAAATTAACATACTTCATTGATGAAGAACGCTTATTAGCAAGTGATAATGACGGCTTTTATATTCAAGGTAAGGAATGCGGATATCGCTTCCAAGGCGCTACAGGTCGCACAGCGATTGATGCCTTACCAGAGGTGTTGAAAGGAGTTGTGGAAGCGTTCATTAAAGAACTTCCATATTATATCTATGATACTCATTGAACAAGGATATCTTGTACTCCCAACGGGAGTCATGCAAGGGACGATAGCAATTGAAAACGATACAATTGTAGAGGTAGCTCCTCATATTGAGGCAAAACCAGGAGATGTACGAATCGATGCAAAAGGGCGCTATGTATTGCCTGGAGGAATCGACACACATACCCATTTTGAAATGACCAATGCTTTTGCCACCACGGCAGATGATTTTGAAAGTGGTACAAAAGCAGCCATTATGGGGGGAACCACGACGATTATCAATTTTGCATCGCCTTTTGAAGAATCTTTGTTAGAAGGTTTGCGACGCGATAAGAAACGGGCACAGGGACGTTGCTCTTGTGATTATAAATTTCATATGGAAATTCTGAATATGAATGAGCAAGTAGCAGAAGAAATTCCTAAGGTCGTTGAAGAAGGCGTCGCATCCTTCAAAGTATATATGGCCTACAGCTTTAGTATTGATGATCGGTCAATATATGAAGCAATCAAAGCAATCGCCCCAACCGGTGCGTTGGTGGCAGCCCACTGTGAGAATGGAGCGATGATTGCAGCAAAAGTACAGGAAATGAGAGAGGAAGGAGATACGGAAGCAAAGTATCACCCGCTTTCAAAGCCAGATACTATAGAAGCAGAAGCAATGCATCGTTTCATTCGACTAGGGGAATTAGCAGATTATCCAGTACATATTGTACATGTGAGCTCTGCAGCAGGATTAGATGTGATTGAGGAACGCAGAAAGAATGGGGCAAAAGTGACCTGTGAAACCTGTCCTCAATACTTATTACTGACAGATGAATTGTATAATCAGCCGGATGGAAAAGGATTGAGATATATCTTAAGTCCACCTCTTAGAAAACAAAGAGATGTGGAGATTTTGCAAGCGGCGGTAGAGCGTGGAGTTTTCCAAACATTATGTACGGATCACTGCAATTATACATTAGCGCAAAAAGCGCAGGGTCTTGGTGACTTTACGAAAACACCAGGTGGTTTGCCAGGTGTAGAAGAGCGGATGATTCTAATGTGGGATATGTTTGTTCATAGTGGACGAATCGATCCTGTAGAATATATGAAATTAACTAGCGAAACACCAGCTAAGTTATATGGATTATATCCAAAAAAAGGAACGTTACAGGTAGGAAGTGATGCGGATAT
>CAUVRW010000005.1:0-14761 GCA_963554425.1 uncultured Veillonella sp. | reverse complement strand
ATTGTGAACACTGTAGAATATAGAGAATTAGAAAGGGTTTGGTATAAAAGATTAAATGAAGGTAAAAAAGTAGAAGTTACAATTGATGTTAAATACGAAGAAGTTAATAAGCGACCAACGGGATTTGATGTTATATATAAAGTAGATGACAATCCTGAGGTTATTCAGTTTCTTCCTAATGGAGGATGAATATATGTTTGTAAAAGAAATGAAAGATGAAGTAGCAATTAAGTTGACTGACTTACTAAAAGATAGATTAAATATTTTGTTACAAGATAATTGGGAAAGTTTAGTTTTTTTTGGACAGTGCTGGAGGTCAAGTTTAGCATCAAGATACATAATTACTTTTGAGGATGGAACATATATCATGGAGGGAGAGCTATTTTGTTTTTCCTCTGAACGTATTGGAGATAGGTCATTTTTTAATATGTTAGTGGATAATTTTCTCAAAGTATATAAGTTTAAGAATAAGGATAATGTGCACACTCTTAATATACTGAATATTGAGATTGGAAAAAATGGAGATTCTAGATATACATATAGCGAAGATTTGTATGGTAACTATGAATATCCACATACACCGTATATTTTATGGTCATATGTAGAGGTAGGAAATACAAAGGGATTTATAAGGGAGGAGGAAATAGAAGCAGAAAAGTATATTGATAAGTACAGTTTACAACCTAAAAGAATATTACAGCGTAGAACAAAAACTCTTAAAATACCTGATTTGCTAGAGAACTTGCTCTATAAACAAATTATGTATATCAATAGGTATTTGCCTAGTAAAACTAAAAAACTATACTTTCATTTAGATAGGCTGCATGAAAATTGGAAACTTAGTCTTTACATTAATACTATAGATAATAACTGGACACGAATTAGAAATATACAATCTAATGATAAGATGTGTACATATCAAGAGTTAATTATCTCATTAAAAGGAAGTATTGATGAAATTGATGAGTTGCATCGTATTTGCAGCAAAATGTATACATCTATTGACTACATTTTCGACGTTTCCACCGGTGAACTCTCTTATGTATATGACAATGTCACAGAAGATAATTTTACTGATGAGCTAGCTTTAGTAGAAGCTTGGGAAAAAAGATATTTCTCCCCAGATGGGGAACCACTGCTTACGCATGCAGTAGCACCCCATGAAGGATGTATCACAGGGACTATGCACATAGATATGTCTCAGTTTATTGAAGAGGAGGAAGAAGAAGTGGTTAGTGTAGATCCAGCTATAGAATTTACAGGGGAAGATATTCACGATTTGATTCCACAATATCTTCAAAATAGTTACGATATTTTGTATTCTATCTTGCCAGGTACATATCAGCGGATATACCTATATGTAGAGAATGATGGAACGGTATGTCGTCAACTAGGGTATATCATTGTCGATGGTGAATACCTTACTTTTGAGGAAATGATAGACCATAAGGTGGTTTCTAAGGCGACTTATGATGCTACAATGGAACAACTAGCACTGTGGTCGAATTACATGCGAAATGCATTTATTGCTTGTCATCTTGAACCGTGGACGGTGTTCTCCTATATGATAGATGAAGAACGACATATTTCTACTAACTTTGGTTACGATGTATTAGCAGAACAAGCCTATGACAATGAACTCTTTGACCTTTGGTCTTATGAAAAATTAGGAATTAAGAGTCCTAACTTGTCTGAAGAGAAGATAGCATCTATTGTTCCAGAAAATGAGTATGCCAAATTTTAATATGAAGGAGTCTAGGATTGACAAATCATAAAATAGTTACAGGCCTTGCTTGTTTGTGTATAGGGGCGCTTTCTCATAGTGTTCATGCTAATACTATAGACGAGCAAGGTAAACTGCTAGAGCAGATGGAGCGTTCTATATCTCATGTAGAGCAAAAGACACCCCCAGCTTTCACAGTTATTACAGAAGAGAAAGTATCTGAAAAGGTGAATCTACTATCCAATTATGCACCAGAATTTTTAATTCATCATATTGAACTTTCACAGGTTCCACCAGAGTTTAGTTTTCTGCAAACCATGGTGGCTAAGAAAGAACATCAATCGTATGGGGTAGAAACAATTAATACCTTGTTGCAGGAACTTAATACAGCATTACTAGATAGAGGTTACGTTACCTCTAAGGTCTATATGGAGCCTCAAAATATAGGAAGTGGCACACTTCGCTTATCCTTGCTGGTAGGAACCGTGGAAGAAATACAATTTAAGGGCGTGGCAGGTAATTATACAAACGCAATAGCCTTTCATAAGGGGCATATCTTAAATATAAGGAAGATAGAACAAACGGTAGATAATCTAAATACAGTGCCCCATCAGAAGGCTACGGTACAGTTACAACCGGGAAGTAAGTTAGGTACATCTATAGTGGTATTTCAGATAGAAAATAGGTCTAAAGTAGAGGTCACCACAGGATTTGATAATTTCGGTAATGAAGGAACAGGACGCTTTCAAGGGAATGTGTCCATCACGGTAGGTAGACCATTAGACCGTAGTGATACCTTGTACTATAGCTTAACTAGATCTAGACACTCAGATAGCATCAATATAAGTAAATCCAGTTATGTATCATACCAACTACCTATTGGAAATGATAGCATTACCCTTAGCCATTCTAATTCAGACTATCAACAACGGGTTGGCTATGCCATTAAACCTTTTATTTCTAGCGGTAACTTTACTAGCAGTGAATTACGATGGAAACACGTATTGCACAGGAATAGTCAACAGATTACAGAATTAGTGCAAGGTCTTACGCATAAGACAAGGCATTCTTTTATCAATGGTAGTGAAATTGATGTGCAACGGAGAAATACCACGTCTTGGTCTATAGGAATACACCAAAAACGATATAGCAAGAATGGAAGTCTAGATTGGTTAGTGCAATATGAAAAGGGTGTTCCTTGGTGGGCTAGCCCTGGTCCTACTGATCATTTAGGAGAAGCCACTACACAATATCATATATATACGGGGAAAGTGAACTATCAGCGTACAATGACTCTTTGGAACCGGAAAGCAACCTATACAATGGAAGCGAAAGGACAGTATACGAATAGTAATCTTTACAGTAGTGAGTTCTTTACCATTGGTGGATGGTATACGGTGCGTGGGTTTACCGGCGATAGAAATCTAGCCGCAGAACGAGGGTTCTATGTACGGAACACCTTAGATGTATCATTAAATCAGAATCATACAGTGTATGTAGGTTTAGATTATGGTAAAGTATACGGAAAATCTACGGAAGATATATTGGGTACAGCGTTATGGGGCGGAGCGATTGGTATGAAAGGACACTATGGAAGTGCTAACTATAATATATTCTTATCCACCCCGTTACAAGTGCCAAACGGTTTTACAGTGCCATATCGAGTCCTAGGAATACAGATGAGTACTGCCTTCTAAGCACGGTTAGGTGATTCACTAATTTACCTTGCAAAAGGCTGTGATTATTACTATAATAAAGGATAGATTAAAATGTTTCTTTCACAGGAGGTTACCATGAGCTATGTAAAACAGCAAGACCCTAAAGTTCAAGAAATGATTGAATTAGAGTTGGGTCGTCAACGCAATAAATTAGAAATGATTGCATCGGAAAACTTTGTGTCTCAAGCTGTGATGGAAGCACAAGGTAGCGTATTGACAAATAAATACGCAGAAGGATATCCACATAAACGCTATTACGGTGGATGTGAATATGTCGACATGGTAGAAGAGTTGGCTATTGAAAGAGCGAAACAACTATTCGGCGCAGAACATGTGAATGTACAACCTCATTCTGGCTCTCAAGCAAACTTTGGCGTGTACTTTGCCTTATTAGAGCCAGGCGACACTATTATGGGGATGAATTTATCCCATGGTGGACATTTAACACATGGATCTCCAGTGAATGTATCTGGTAAGTATTTTAATATTATTCCTTATGGCGTAGATGCAGAAACAGGTCGCATTGATTATGAGGAAATGCGTAAAATTGCGCAAGAGCATAAGCCTAAAATGATTATCGGTGGTGGCAGTGCTTACTCCCGTCAAATTGATTTCAAAACCATGGCAGATATTGCCCATGAAGTAGGCGCAATTTTCATGGTGGATATGGCACACTTTGCTGGCTTAGTGGCAGCAGGATTGCATCCAAATCCAGTGGAATATGCTGATATTGTAACTACCACTACACATAAAACATTGCGTGGACCACGTGGTGGTATGATTATGTGCAAAGAAGAATATGCTAAAGCGATTGATAAATCTATCTTCCCTGGTATTCAAGGTGGTCCTTTGATGCATGTCATTGCTGCCAAAGCAGTTGCTTTTGGTGAAGCATTACAACCAGAATTTAAGGAATATGCAAAACAAATCATTGTGAATGCCCAAACATTAGCTGATGCGTTACAAGAAGAAGGTTTTACTATCGTATCTGGTGGTACCGATACGCATGTATTATTAGTAGACCTACGTACTGTAGGCTTAACTGGTAAAGTAGCTGAACATGTACTAGATGAAGTAGGTATTACATGTAATAAAAATACAATTCCATTTGATCCAGAAAGCCCATTTGTTACATCTGGTATCCGCCTAGGTACTCCAGCGTTAACAACTAGAGGTTTACATGCAGAAGATATGAAAGAAATTGCAAGCATCATTTCTTTAGTATTGAAACAGCCAGAAGATACTGCTGTATTAGCAGAGGCTAAGCAACGTGTAGCAGCACTTTGTAAAAAATATCCAATGTATGCGTAATTAATAAAAAGGAAGTAAGTAAGATGAACGTAAATGTAATGACACATCCTTTGATTCAACATAAAGTAACGTTGATTCGATCTATAGATACTGGGACAAAAGATTTCCGCCAATTATTAGAAGAAATCGCTTTGTTAATGGGCTATGAAATCACACGTGATTTGCCATTAGAAGATGTAGAAGTAGAGACCCCATTGGTGAAAGCAATTGGTAAACAAATTGCAGGCAAAAAATTGGGTATTGTCCCTATTCTTCGTGCTGGCTTAGGTATGGTGAATGGTTTGTTGGAATTAATGCCAATGGCAAAAGTAGGTCATGTAGGTATGTATCGTGACCCAGAAACATTGAAACCAGTAGAGTATTATTGCAAATTACCATCTGACTTGGCTGATCGTCGCATTATCGTGACAGATCCAATGTTGGCTACAGGTGGTAGTGCAGCAGCAGCTATATCTTTATTGAAAGAAAAAGGTGCTAAAGAAATTCAATTAATGTGTCTAGTAGCAGCCCCAGAAGGTGTAGAAGTTGTGAATAAAGCGCATCCTGACGTACGCATCTATGTGGCTGCATTATATGAAAAATTAAATGACCATGGATATATTTTACCTGGTCTTGGTGATGCGGGAGATCGTATTTTCGGTACGAAATAAACGGTGTTGCCCGAAGAGTAGTGCGCGTTTCTTTTCAGTGACGCGCATTATTTTTATAAGAAAGGGTATATATGGCTAAAAAGAAAACAGTTTTTTTCTGCTCAGAGTGTGGAAATGAATCATCGAAATGGTTTGGTCGTTGTACTGCTTGTGGTGCTTGGAATACGGCGGTGGAGGAAGAACTGCAACCGGAAGTTAAAACAAAGCATGTAGCGTCTTATCGACCGGTAAAAGATGAAGATAACAAGCCCAAGGCTTTGACAGAGATTGAGGTAGGTGCTATTGCCCGAATTACTTCTGGATATGGAGAGATTGATCGTGTTCTTGGCGGGGGTATTGTACCTGGTGCGTTAATCTTGCTAGGTGGGGACCCAGGTATTGGTAAGTCTACCTTACTGTTACAAGTGTCTGGTCGTATTGCAGAAGAGTCAGGTAAAGTCCTATATGCATCTGGAGAAGAATCAGATATGCAGTTAAAGCTGAGAGCTCATCGACTAGGTATCAATTCTTCCAATCTCTTAGTGCAAGCAGAAACTAATTTAGATACCATATTGAATGAAGCTAAACGAAGTCAACCAATGTTACTTGTTATTGACTCTATCCAAACTATGTATGTAGGTTCTGTAGAATCTGCACCGGGAAGTGTCAGTCAAGTTCGTGAATGTACAGCTAGATTGTTACGCTTTGCAAAAGATCAAGACATTCCAGTGATTATCATTGGTCATGTTACCAAAGATGGTACTATCGCAGGACCTCGTATGTTAGAGCATATGGTAGACGTAGTATTGTATTTTGAAGGAGAACGGTCCTATCAATTTCGTATTTTACGAGGAATTAAAAATCGATTTGGATCTACATCGGAATCAGGATTATTTACCATGGAAGAAGAAGGGTTAGGTGAACTCCTCAACCCATCAGCTACTCTATTAGCAGAGCGATCAGAAGAAGAGACGGGTTCTGCCATAATGGCATACTTAGAAGGAGTACGACCTATCTTGGTAGAAGTGCAGAGTTTAGTGGTATCCACTGCCTTTGGTATGCCACGGAGAACCGCTATTGGATATGATTTAAATAAGCTGATTTTACTCCTAGCAGTATTAGAAAAACGCTGTGGCTTTACCTTAGGTAACAAAGATGTGTATGTTACTATTATTGGGGGCTTAAAAATTAATGAACCTGCTTGTGACCTAGCCATGGCAGTAGCCATAATTTCTAACTTAAAAAATAAGCCTGTACCTCCAGATATGGTGATATTAGGCGAAGTAGGCTTGACAGGTAATATTCGTAGTATTCCACGTATAGAACAACGAATTGCGGAAGCTAAGAAATTAGGATTTAAACAATTTGTGATTCCTGCTGGTAATGTAAAACAGTTGAAAGGAATACAAGAAGGTATCTCCATACAAGGGGTGACTAGTATTCAAGAAGTGATGAAAAGTATTTTCTAACCCTATGTGCGAAGTCTTTACTATGAAGTATTCATTAGAATTACACGTAGGGATAGTATACTAAAAAAAGAGGAGGTGACCATATGATTTATAAATTATTGCGCTATGCTATTGCTATTTTATTTGGCAGTATGGGGTACGTCGGAGCAGATGCACTATCAACACTTATGGTATCTATATGGGATGAAAAGATGCTGCAAATGGGTGTATTTGGAATCTCTGCAGTGATGATATTGTACTATACCATAAGTATCTTACTAGCAGCTTTTATCGGTTATTTAGTGTCCCAGTATATTTTGCGTATAGGATTAAGAGTAGCAAAACAAATTGAACGTATTTTAAGTCGAGTTCCTAGTCAACAACTAGTAGCTGGCACGATAGGATTATTATTTGGACTCATTATTGCTAATTTAATTGGTATGGCTTTTGAGCGTGTACCAATTATTGGCTCATACTTACCCATCGCGCTCAGTGCCGTATTGGGATATATAGGGATTCGTTTGGGGATGGATAAAGGGCCAGACTTATATAAAGCTATGGTATCTTATACGTTTAGAGGATTGCTCAATAAGGGTAGATCACCTAAAGAATCAAAAGTAAAAGAAATCCAAACTTGTTCTGCTAAGGTCTTAGATACATCGGTTGTCATTGATGGTCGAATTTTAGATATTGTGAATACAGGATTTTTGGAAGGTCCTTTCATAGTGCCTGTATTTGTACTAGAAGAATTACAAAAATTGTCTGATTCTGCGGATACTTTGAAACGTAATAAAGGCAGACGAGGGTTAGACTTACTACAGACAATGCGTGAAAAATTAACAGAATCCATGGAAATCATAGATGTTGATTATGAAGATCTGTCAGAAGTAGATTTGAAATTGATTCGACTTAGTATGGATAAACATTGGAAGCTCATAACCAATGATTTTAATCTGAATAAAGTAGCCACATTGCAAGGAGTTGGGGTGTTGAACCTAAATGATCTAGCAAATGCTATTAAGCCAAAAATGACGAGTGGTGAAACCTTACTAGTACGTATTATGAAAGCTGGTAAAGAACCACATCAAGGAGTTGCCTATTTAGATGACGGTACTATGATTGTTGTGGAAAATGGTGTAGACTATGTGGATCAAACAGTAAATGTAGTAGTTACCTCTGTATTACAAACCAGTGCGGGACGAATGATTTTTGCCCGTGTAGAGGAATCAAATTCCTAGAAAGGGAGTACCATGATTAGTTGTATCTTATTAGCAGCAGGTGCAGGACGCCGAATGGGCTATACAGAGAATAAAGTGTGTATGCCGTTGGGACAGTATACAGTGTTACAATGGAATTTACATCACATGAAACAATGGGAAGGCTTAGAAGAAGTCATTGTGGTTGTATCGGAACAAGATCAACTCTCTATTCAAGAACAAGTGGAAGCTATGCAGGTACCGTGGATGGTACAATATGTGATTGGCGGTGCAGAACGACAAGACTCTGTAGCTGCTGGACTTTCACAAGTATCGAATGGAGCAGAGATTGTATTAGTGCATGATGGTGCAAGACCATTAGCGAACAAGGAGTTAGCTCATCGAGTGGTTGAGGGGGCTAAAGTATATGGAGCTGCAGTGCCAGCCATTCCTGTAGTAGATACGATAAAACGTGTGAATGCAGAGGGATATGTAGAAGAAACATTAGTACGTTCTGAATTATATGGAATGCAAACACCACAAGGGTTTCAAACTGCTATTTTGTTAGATGCTTATGTATATGCGGAAGAACACAGATATAAAGGAACCGATGATGTGTCTTTAGTAGAGTTTCAAGGAAACCCAGTGCACATTGTAGAAGGGGATAGAAAAAATATTAAATTAACAGTCCCTGAAGATGTGGCAATTGCTAAGAAGTATTTAGGAGTAGAATCTATGATGCGTATTGGTTATGGTTATGATATCCACCGTTTCAAAGAGGGACGACCTTGTGTATTAGGAGGGGTAACTATCGATAGCCCTATTGGTCCTGATGGGCATTCTGATGCGGATGTGTTGATTCATGCCCTTATGGATGCTATGCTAGGGGCTGCAGGTATGCGAGACATTGGGTATTATTTTCCTCCAGAAGATGATGCTTTCAAAGGGATTTCTAGTAGGCTATTATTAGAAAAAGTGGTACAATTATTAAAGGACTCAAATTTTGGAATCTACAATGCAGATATCATGGTCATTGCAGAAGCTCCAAAATTGAAACCTCATATTGAAAAAATGAAAGAAAATCTAAGTGTGGATTTAGGTATCCCTCTTAGTAGAATTAGTATTAAAGCAACGACAAATGAAGGGTTAGGTGCCTTGGGAAGAACAGAAGGTATAGCCGCACAAGCTGTTGTTTCAATGTATGAAAGAGAGGAGTTATAACTCATGAAAGTTCGTTTTGCACCGAGTCCAACCGGTCCATTTCATATTGGTGGAGCTCGTTCCGCATTATTTAACTATTTATTAGCTCGCAAGGAGCAAGGTACATTCTTATTGCGCGTGGAAGATACTGACCAAGCTCGTTCTACTCGTGAAAGCGAAGAAAACATTAAGGCTGCTCTTAAATGGCTTGGTATGGACTGGGATGAAGGTGTTGACGTAGGGGGCGAACATGGTCCATATCGCCAAACAGAACGTTTAGATATTTACGAAAAAGTAACACAACAATTGTTAGAATCTGGTCATGCTTACGAATGTTATTGTTCCCAAGAAGAATTAGATTCCGTTCGGGAAGAGCAATTAGGTCGTGGTGAAACTCCAAAATATAATGGTCATTGTCATCATTTAACGGAAGAACAAAAAGCTGCCTACAAAGCAGAAGGACGTAAACCAACCATCCGTTTACGTGTTCCGTTGCATGAAACAGTAGCTTTTGATGATATGGTTCGTGGTCATGTATCCTTTGAGTCTAATGGTATTGGAGATTTCGTTATTGTTAAATCCGATGGAATTCCTGTCTATAACTATGCCGTTGTGGTAGACGATCACACAATGGGTATTTCTCATGTTATCCGTGCGGAAGAACATTTATCTAACACACCACGTCAAATCGTGATCTATAAAGCTTTGGGCTGGGATGTACCAACATTTGGTCATATTTCCTTGATTATGGGCAAAGATGGCAAAAAAATGAGTAAGCGACATGGTGCTACCTCTGTTGAACAATACCGTGAGTTGGGATACTTACCAGAAGCAATTGTGAACTTCTTAGCCTTACTAGGCTGGGCTCCTGAAGGTGAGGAAGAACTATTCACTAAGGAAGAGTTGTGTCAAAAATTCTCTATGGATCGAGTGGCAAAAAATCCAGCTGTCTTTGATATTGATAAATTGAATTATATTAATTTCAATTATATGAAACAATTGACACCAGATGCATTATATGAATTATGTTTACCTCATTTGGTAAAAGCTGGCTACGCTAGTGAAAGTCCGTCTACAGAGGAACAAGCATGGCTCACAATGCTTTGTACTTGCGTGAAAGACCATATTAGTTATGGTGCTCAAATCGTAGATGAAGTAAATATGTTCTTCCAAGATGATATCCTAGAAGATGCAGAACATGCAGAAGAGATTGCAGCTGTGAAAGCAGAAGAATCCTATCCAACAGTAATTGGGGCTTTTAAAGAAAAAATTGAAGCTATGGATGAGATTACCCCAGATGCTGTCAAAGCAGCAATCAAAGCGATTATGAAAGAAACAGGATTAAAAGGCAAATTTGTATTTATGCCAATTCGCATTGCTACCACAGGTCAAATGCACGGTCCTGATTTGAATTATATTATTACCTTATTTGGCAAAGAAAAAGTACTTCGCCGTCTAGGCTAAGTGCATACAAGGAGGCTATTTCTAATGAGAGAACTGACCGTTTTCAACACGATGACTCGTGAAAAATCAGTATTCCAACCTGTGAAAGAAGGGGAAGTTAGCATCTACGTATGCGGTGTAACACCATATAATCATCCTCATATTGGTAATGCACGTCCTTTTGTAACTTGGGACACCATTCGTCGTTATTTGAGCCATGTAGGCTATAAAGTAACATATATACAAAACTTTACAGATGTGGATGATAAAATCATTAATACGTCTAATGGTGAAGGAGTAGCATGGAATGTAATCTCTGATCGCTATATTGATGCCTACTATGATGTAATGGATGCATTACATGTGCGTCGTGCCGATGTATATCCTCGTGTGTCTACGCATATGGAAGAAATTATTTCCATGATCACTACATTAATCGACAATGGCTATGCCTATGCAGTAGATGGTGATGTGTACTATCGTGTAGAGAAATTTGAGCATTATGGTAAGCTATCTGGTCGTACTTTAGACGATATGGAAGCTGGTGCTCGTGTAGATGTAGATGACCGTAAGGAAAATCCAATGGACTTTGCTTTATGGAAAGCGGTAAAACCAGGAGAACCATTCTGGGAAAGCCCTTGGGGGCAAGGCCGACCAGGTTGGCACATTGAATGTTCTGCTATGAGTCAAAAATATTTGGGCGAAGAATTTGACTTCCATGGCGGTGGATCTGACTTAATCTTCCCTCATCATGAAAATGAAATTGCCCAATCTGAAGGATGCTCTGAACACCATCCAGCTGTACGTTATTGGGTGCATAATGGTTTCATTACGATTAATCAAGAAAAAATGAGTAAATCCTTGAACAATTTCTTCTTGGTGAAAGATATTTTAGAACAATATAGTGCAGATGCATTACGTTTCTTCTTGTTGAGCACACATTATCGTAGTCCATTGGACTTCAGTGATGAACGCTTAGATGAAGCGACTAAGGCTATTGAACGATTCCAAACCGTGATTGACAACTTACTGTACTTAGAAAGTCGTCCAGAAGGATTGTGTGAACTGGAAGCAGCAGAATTATTGAAAAATGCTCGTAACTATAAAGAAGAGTTTGAAGCAGCTATGAGCGATGATTTCAATACAGCGTTAGCAACAGCACCAATCTATGGTTTGGCAAAAGAAATTAACATCTATTACCAATCTGTTCAAAGCTGTGATGGCACTGTATGCCATAGTACTATTGGTGAAGTTAAAGAAATCTTTAAAATGATGTTAGATATTCTAGGTTTATTAGAAGAGGGCTGGAAAGGTCAAGAAACTAGTAACGAAGAATATAATCAATTAATGGAAGTCATCTTGAATATTCGTCAATGTGCTCGTGATCAAAAACAATGGGGCATTGCAGACTCCATTCGTGATGAATTGGCCAATATTGGAATTGTCATCGAAGATTCCCCACAAGGGGCACGGTGGAAAAAACGTGAACTTTAATCGATACAAACAGCTACGATCTATGGCGATTGATAAATTAAAATCTTCAGTGAAAGTAGAAGCAAATGGAGAGGGTCCTTTAGAGGACTCTCTTATGCTTGCTTATATTGGAGATGGTGTATATACTTTATTTATCAGAAATCGTGTAGTAGAAACGGGCATTACAAAAACACAAATACTTCATGATGTAGTGACGTCATTTATCAATGCAAAAGCACAGGCGAAAGTATTACAGGCATTAGAGCCAACTCTGACAGAGGAAGAGTTATTAGTGGCAAAACGGGCTCGCAATAGTAATGTGCATGTACCGAAAAGTGCCAGTGTACAGGAATACCGCATGAGTACAGCATTTGAGGCGTTGTTGGGGTATACCTATCGCAAGGGGGATGAAGAGAGGCTTACTACTCTCATGGAATTCGCTTTTGCTGAAACGTTGTCACATTTATAAAGTAAAAATCGCGACATATTCCTCCACAAACTGATCCTACGGTAGGTTTGTTCTGGAACATGTCGCGCTTTTTACTATAGACTGGCTCTGACAACGTTTCAGCGGGTGTCGCTTAGAGGAAAGGGAAGAGCACGGCATACCCCCTCTCAAACGGTATTTCATAATGTTTGTTCGGGGGCATACCGTGCTCTTCTTGTATTTTCTTAATTAACGACAGTTGAACGTGACATGGCATAGAATATGTCTTTTTTTCGTTGTGCTAGTCGGTGTGACAACGTTTCAGGGGGGCGCTCATGTGTTATGTTGGGGTTGTCCTCTTTTAATGGTATAATAAAGTAACAACTAGTAGTGGCTAGTTTTTATAGATTCTAATGATATGACATAGATGCTATGTAATGGTAATAGCTTAACTAAAATAGGTAGTATTACTGTTGGGAAGGTTTGAGGTTTTCATGGATACGTTTATTGTAGGTCGTAATGCTGTGCGTGAGGCGCTGAAGTCGGATCGAGGGATTCATCGTATTTTAGTGGCAGAAGGTAAGCAAGGTGGCTCTCTTTCGGAGATATTGGGCTTGGCAAGGTCTAAGGGTATTGAGGTTCGTCGCGTGAAGGAACGAGATTTACAGAAGTATCCTAGTGACGTGCCGAATCAAGGTGTGGTAGCCTTGGTGAATGCGGTGAAGTTCCAAGAGTTACAAGATGTATTACTGGCATGTACGGAAGAGCATCCGTTGTTGATTTTAACGGATGGTGTGGAAGATCCTCATAATATGGGTGCTATCATTCGTACGGCTGAATGTGTAGGTGCTACAGCTGTATTGATTCCTAAACGTCATAATGCGCCTATTAATGCTACCGTTAGCAAAACATCTGCAGGGGCTGTAGAATCGATTCCATTGGTACAAATTGGCAATGTAGCACAGACCATTGAGCAATTAAAAAGTCAAGGCTTCTGGGTGATGGGAGCTCATATGGATGGGACTGTGATGTATGATGTCAATATGACAGGTCCTATTGTATTGGTCATTGGTAATGAGGGAAAAGGTCTAAGTCGATTGACAAAGGAATTGTGTGATGTATTGGTAACAATTCCTATGTTTGGAACCATTAATTCATTAAATGCATCGGTAGCAGCAGCGGTTCTTTTATATGAAGCGAGACGTCAACGATAATAGGTATACTATGAAAAAAGATATTTTAATTGTAGATGGGTATAATGTTATTTTTGATTGGGCTGACTTGAAATCACTCAGTAAGGAGTCTTTAGAACATGCCCGATTAGAATTACGTCATAGATTACTCAATTATGGGACCTATAAGGGATATAAAATTATTCTTGTATTTGATGGTAAGCACGCACCTTTTACAGCAGATGAACAGCGTATATCTGCAGATTTTATTGAGGTCTTTACGGGTACTCATGAGACGGCAGATGCTTATATTGAGCGTGAAGTATTTAGCAAGAAAGGTCAATATAAGACAATCTACGTCGTAACAAGTGATGGGGAAGAACAAAGCCAAATTTTAGGATTTAGAGGATTACGCATATCAGCACGTGAATTACGTCATCAAATTGACTTAGCTAAACAAGAAGAACGTAAACGATATACAGGTTATCATCAACGTGATGCTATGACATTACAACGTAATGAATTAGGTGCACATATTGATGGGGATGTGGCGGAAAAACTTGAACGAATGCGACGAGGGGAGCTATGAAAGTAGCTCCTTTTGTTATAATTGCCTTGATAATTTTATAGAGGAATACTAGAATCAGTAGATACATGCATACATACTAATATCTTACGGTGGATCTAGAATATTGAGGTGATATATAAAAAAGAGGGTTAACTAAGAGAAATGGTATTTCTCCTTGTTAACCCTCTTTTAGAGTTCATTATAGAGCATTTACTTTAGCTGCTAAATTGGATTTTTTGCGAGCTGCAGTATTTTTATGAAGAACGCCTTTGGAGGCTGCTTTATCAATTACGCTTGTAGCATGAACTAGTGCTTTTTTAGCTTCTTCTACAGCGCCTGCTTGAGCAGCTTCTACAGTCTTACGAGTAGCTGTACGAATTTGAGATTTTACAGCAGAGTTTTTCGCACGACGTTCAGCATCCGTTTTTACGCTTCTAATACTGGATTTAATAT
>CAUVRW010000004.1:0-14947 GCA_963554425.1 uncultured Veillonella sp. | reverse complement strand
AAAGAAGCGCTGAATAAAAAATTAGCATCTCCTTTATCAGATAGTTCTATTCTGACTCCAGATTATATTGACAAACATAAAGCGCAGTTAGAAGAAGGCTATATGGCAGCTGCTGAATTATTAGCTAAAACAAATTGGAATGAAATCTATCTATATGATAGAGACTATAGGAATTCAGCTTTAAAAGATATGGAAATCTATAAGATGGAAGGTGACCATTATAAAAAGATATCCTCTTATTCTTCTGAAGCAGCTAAATGGTCTAATCCAGTAAATGAGTATAAGTTCAAACGCGTGGTTAAAGTTTTCAAAAAAGGTGATTATGAATATCCTAATGGATATAAAATGAATACTTACGATGTTGCAGAAGAGTTAAAAGGTGGTAACTTTAAACCAGAAAAAAATGATTATGGTGATAACACATTGCCTTCCATTGCAAAAGAATACTTAAGTCTTTTAAAATTAGCCATTAAAGATTCTGAACAAGGTAATACATTGCCACGTGCAGCATTGGAAAAAGTTGTGGGTAAACCAGTTAAAGTAACAGGTTTAAAACTAGAACGTGATACAATTCCTGCTATTGATAAAGCTATCTTTGCTCAATATAAAACACAAATCAATCCACGGTTAGGTATTCAAGCATGGTTCTTACGTTCCTTGAACAATAATGAACATACAATGCAAGCTGGTCATGCAAAAACTAAGATGCTTACGCACCGTGCTATAGTAGGGCACACAGATGACTGGGAACCAAAACCTATTTACGGAGAGGTAACATCTGAAGTTCCAGACTTTACTAATGATACATATACATCAAAACGATTGGCTAACATTTTCGCCATTGGTGCACAATATCAAGTCGGTGATAATGCTCTTATCTCCTTAGATTATGGTTTCAACCGCAGTGATTTCGGTCGCTATATGAACGGACATACAAATTTTGATCATGTACGAAATACAGCTGACTTCACAGTAAAAGGTCACTCCATGGGTGGTACGCCACACTTCTGGACAGCTCGTCTTGATATCGGTCAATCTGACTACACAAGACCTGGTAGCTGGAATGCCTTCATGGATTACAAATATTTTGCTCATGGTTCCTTCTTCGGTGGCAATGGTACAGGTGCTGTGCCAGATCGTTACTTAGATGGTATCCGTAGCTTTACATTGGGTGGTGGCTATGTTCCTCGCAAAGACTTCTTGGTAGAAGCATTCTACACATTCGATGCAAAAGGTATTGGACAACGTGATACATTATACGGTGGAGAAAACTTTAAATTAGGTAACTACACTCGTATTCAAGGTACGTACAAGTTCTAAGATAAAGGAATAGAAATCTTATAGATGTTGGACTATGCCTGTGTATAACTACATAGGAAGATAGACTGGCATTCAGTACATAATGATATACCATAGAGGATAGTTAACGATGCAAGTTAGCTATCCTCTATTATCATATGCTCTGTGCACCAATATGGGAATAGAGGAATGCGATCTATTTATTGGTAAGGATTATTCTCATCGTATTCGAAGTTACATCGGAATGCAAAAAGTAATTCATTTTAAATAAAGATTGCATTGGAATGCAATCTTATGTCAATATATAGAGAAGTTTGCATCCTAATGTATTTTTTGTAATAGCAATGCCTTGTATGAGGGAATCGAAAAAAGGTTAAAAGTATAAGCAAAGAGGATATTCCAACATTTTTAATATGGAGTAATCTTATTAGAATATATTGTATATAGGGGTGACAAGTGAAAGAAGAAATAACAAAAGAAGTACAAGAATCAACGGGTGTGATTCGTTATATTTGGATTGTATTAGGTGCTATTAGCTTTGGCTTAGGATCTTTAGGGGTTGTATTACCTTTATTGCCAACGGTACCGTTTTATTTATTCGCTGTATTTTGTTTTGCTAGAGGTTCCAAGCGATTCCATGAGAAGTTTGTAAACTCTAAGCTTTATGCAAACTATGTCGAACCGTTTAAGAATAAAAGAGGAATACCACTGCGCACTAAGATTAATATTTTGATGTCTGTGTCGATTTTATTAGGCATTGGTGCTTATGGTATGCGCAACATACCAGTCGCTTTGTATGTTATGGGAGCTGTATGGATAGGTCATGTCATTGCCCTTGCATTTATTGTGAAAACAGCGCCACCTGATGATAAAGCAGAGCAATAGTTATTTTAGCAGTAGTGCAAGTGTATCATGTTTATGCAGTACTGAATATGATGTGCACATACGGATAGAATATTTGTATTAGCCGAATCATGAATGAATGCTCATCGTGATTTGGCTTTTATTGTATTGTGTTTATGTGGTATAGTAGTAGCAACCATAAACATGTCCAAAGATAACTTAGTCATTGGGTGTATTGATAGAAGTTATTTTATAGAATCTATAGTTACCATACATAGTAAGCATTACGAGCTATTCATTAAGGATGATTCGATCTACTTGATGACATATGCTTTTATTGTGAAAAAATAATAGAAGTACTACAGGGTTGTGTATATATAGATAATAATTAGGAGCGGAATACTATGAAATCAAAACAACAAGGACCTATACAAGTAGATCGATGTGGTATTTGCGTCCCTATTGTAGGACCGACGGTAGAGGATATACTTTCACAGGTACAAGAGGCAGTGCAAGCAAAAGTGGACCTTATCGAGCTGCGCGCAGATATGTGGATGAAGGGTTCTCATCTACCTGAAGAAGAGTACATACCAACAATTATAAACTTGGTAGAAGAAATGCATTCCAGATATACAGATATTCCCATGCTATTTACATGGCGCACCTTAGCTGAGGGTGGAGATACGTCTTTAACTAATGAGAATTACTGTAACCTATTACAAGCAATTGTGAATCAAAATGTAGTAGATGCTGTGGATGTGGAATTATTGGCCTATACAGATACAATCGGTCAAATTATCAAAGAAGCACATCATCAAAAAATACAAACGGTGATGAGTTATCATAACTTTCAGCGTACGCCAGATGTAGAAACATTACATGTCTATGCAGAGCGTATGATATCTGCAGGAGCTTCAGTGATAAAGTTTGCATTGATGCCAACTACGAGTGATGATGTACTTTCAGTGTTACAATTTACAAAGGAGTTAACGGAACGGTATCCGGAGTTGCCACGGATTACTATGTCTATGGGACAATTAGGGCAGATGACACGGACCTGTGGACATGTGTTTGGAAACTGTTTGACCTTTGGCACACTGGGACAAGCATCGGCACCTGGACAGGTAGAGGTGGCGGTTTTAAAGCAACTAGTATAAGGCAAAAATTAATGTGATAGTAAAATTGTTTTATAATTACTATACTGTGGCATCAAGAAGATTATTTTCTGCTACTCTGCATGGTAAGGAGTAGATATGAGATCATTAGTTTTTTCTGCGCATGTACATAGCTATAGAGACTACCTATAGGATAGACAGAATAGTTTATAAAAATTATAGAAAAATGTTAATATTCAGTAGACAAATGTATCTTAGTATGATAATATTTGATACATAATTTAATACTCGCCTAACAAACCGATGAGGTGGAGATAAAAATAGAACGTGCACTTCCAGAGAGTGGGGGTAGCTGAGAGCCCCGCAGAACGCAGTCTATTAAATGGACCACCGAGGGTATGGGGAACGGACAATATGTCCTAGTATAGCATAACGTGTCATGAGCGTTAATCGTGAGGGATATGATAGTATCCTGCAAAGGGGAATGCATGCATTCAAACAAGGTGGTACCGCGATTTATATGAATCTTTCTGTGCATCAGTTATTTGGCATATGAACTCGTCCTTGACAGTTACGTCTAGGGCGAGTTTTTTTATTGCAGGAGGACTTATGAAACCATCATTAGAAACGGTAAAACAATTAGGACAAGGCTATGATATCGTACCGGTCTATGTAGAATTATTATCGGATATACGCACACCTATTTCTGTACTGAAAGCTTTAAAAAAGGTGAGCGCTCATACATTTCTGTTGGAAAGTGCAGATAACACCCATCACTGGGGGCGATATTCCTTCTTAGGTTACAATCCATTGTTAGAAGTCACATGCAAAAACCATACCATGACGATCAAGGGGGATATGACACGTACTTTCACATGTCATAATCCAGCAGAAGAGATTCGAAATATATTGAGTCAATATAAAAGCCCTAGAGTTGAAGAATTACCAACTTTCACAGGTGGATTCGTAGGATACTTTGCCTATGAATACATTCGGTATTTGGAACCTACCTTGGATCAACACATCAGTGATACAGATACGAGCATGGTTAACGATGTGGATCTTATGCTTTTCGATAAAGTTATTGCTTTTGACCATTACAAAAATAAAATCTATATCATCGGTCATGTACGTACAGACGATGTTGAACGTAATTACGAGCGTACCCAATTGGAATTACAAGCCTTAGCTGACCTAGTGAAAGAAGGCGAAGAGGCTCATATCGAGCGAGGTGTATTAGAAACTGAATTTACTTCTGAGTTTACTTCTGAAGAATACCAAGAAGTAGTACGAAAAACACAGCACTACATCACGGAAGGAGATATCTTCCAAGCAGTCGTATCCAACCGTAGAGAAGCGAGGTTCAAGGGAAGTCTACTCAATGCTTATCGTGTACTAAGAACGATGAATCCATCTCCGTATATGTTCTATATGAGTGGTAAGTCTGTAGAATTAACGGGTGCATCTCCAGAAACACTGGTGAAATTACAAGGTAGAAGCGTTTATACATTCCCGATTGCAGGCACATTACCACGGGGCAAGAATGAAGAGGAAGATAGAGCGCAAGAGGCTAAGTTAAGTAAAGATGAAAAAGAATTGGCAGAGCATAATATGTTAGTCGATTTAGGTCGTAATGACATTGGTAAAGTTTGTGAGTTTGGTTCCGTCCAAGTAGAAGCGTTACATCAACTTCAACGATTTTCTCATGTTATCCATTTAACAAGTACTGTGAAAGGAACTTTACGAGAAGAGTTTGATGCCTTAGATACTATTGGCGCTACCTTGCCGGCAGGAACCTTATCGGGAGCTCCCAAAATTCGAGCTATTCAGATTTTACAAGAATTAGAGAAAAGCCCACGTGGTGTTTACGGTGGTGCTGTAGGGTACTTAGATTTTTCTGGCAATATGGATGTGTGTATTGGCATTCGTATGGCTATGGCAAAAGAGGGTCGTGTCTTTGTTCGGTCTGGTGGTGGCATTGTGCGAGATAGTGTACCAGTAAATGAGTACAATGAAACGATCCATAAGGCACAATCTATGGTGACAGCCATCACATTGGCGCAGGAGGTGTAACATGGTATTACTTATCGATCATTACGATAGTTTTTCGTTCAATATATATCAATTAATCGGTTCTTTAGTGAAAGACATTAAAGTCATCCGCAGTGACGAAATGACAGTGAAAGAGATTCGAGAGCTTGCACCTGAGTGCGTCATCCTTTCACCAGGCACGGGCAGACCAAAGGATGCAGGTGTGTATGAAGAATTGCTGGAAACATGCCAAGGTGAGTTTCCTATCTTGGGCATTTGCTTGGGCCATCAAGCCATGGGCGAAGTGTTCGGCGCCACTGTGGGATATGCGAAAGAAGTCATGCACGGTAAACAAAGCGTAGCTACCCAATGTTATCCGTCCATCTTATGGAAAGATATTCCTCAAGAGTTCCTCGTAGCACGGTATCATTCCTTAGCAGTTTTGGAAGATACCCTAGGAGATGAACTAGTGGTAACGGCTCGCACATCAGATGGAGAAATTATGGCCATGGAACATAGAACACATCCGATGTATGGAGTGCAATTCCATCCAGAATCTATTTTGACACCGCAGGGAACGCAAATGGTTAAGAATTTCCTGGAACACCATAAGATTATATAAGGGAGAGATAGAGTATGATTCAACAAGCAATATGCCTCGTCACAGGGGGGCAAGATATGCCCTATGAAGTGGCAAAAGCAACGATGAATGCGATTATGAGCGGCGATGTACAGGAAGTGCCTATGGCAGCTTTTTTAGGTGGCTTACAAGCGAAAGGACCTAGCGTGACAGAGATTACAGCCTTTGCTGAAGTGATGCGAGAAAAAGCAGGGTCCGTACCACATGACAATACAGTGGTAGAAATCGTAGGTACCGGTGGCGATGGCAGTAGTACTTTCAACATTTCTACCACATCTGCTATCCTATTAGCTGCAGCGGGGATCCCTATCGCCAAACATGGGAATCGTAGTGTATCTAGTAAATGTGGTGCCGCTGATGTGCTAGAAGCATTGGGAGTGAAATTGGAACTCAATGGAGAGCAAAATAAAAAGGTCTTAGAGGAAGCGAATATTTGCTTTATGTTTGCCCCTGTGTACCATGAAGCTATGAAATATGCTGGACCTGTACGAAAAGCTATGGGTGTTAGAACAGTATTTAATATTTTAGGGCCTTTGGCAAACCCTGCGGGTGCTACGGTAGAGCTTATGGGTGTGTACGATCGGTCCTTAGTGGAACCATTGGCACAGGTCTTGTCTAACTTAGGTGTGCATCGTGGTGCCGTGGTGTATGGTAGTGACGGACTTGATGAAATTACTGCCACAGGGACTACGACAGTATGTGAAATTGACCATGGCGAGTTCAAGACCTATGAACTAGATCCAAAGGATTATGGATTCACTTATGCTACAGCAGATGAACTTGTGGGCGGTGATGCACAGGTGAATGCTGAGATTACACGTACATTACTAGAAGGAAAAGATAGAAGTGGTCGTGCTACTGCAGTGATACTTAATGCGGGGATGGCATACTATTTAGCCAAAGAGGGAACGGTAACCTTAGAGAATGCTTTTAAAACGGTGCAAGAGTTATTGTATTCTGGTGTTGGAGCAAAGGCACTTTTAAAATTTGTGAAAGCATCACAAAATGCTTAATAGGCCGTGATTGTCAATATATTTATAAAGCGGGAGATATCCTTTAGGAATAGTAGATTCTAAAACGTATTTAGGTATCTTGGTAACTAAATAGTACAAATATAGTAATTCCTACCCATATCATTTAGATATATGAATGCTACGGAAAGTATTTTGGCATATACATACTATGATAATAAGGTTATTCCAGAATAATAGGATAGAAATAGAGTTATTTATGATATTAGATAAGATTGTAGCAGCTACTGAAAAACGGGTCTATGACGCAAAAGATAATTTACCCTTGTCAGAGTTGCAACAGCAAGTAGAAAGAATGCCTATTACGAAGGACTTTCTTTTTGAACAGGCATTACAAGAATTAGATTTTAATTTTATATGTGAAGTGAAAAAAGCGTCTCCATCAAAAGGGATAATTGCAGAAGATTTTCCCTATTTAGAGATAGCCAAGGAGTACGAAATGGCAGGGGCGGCTGCTATTTCCGTGTTGACAGAACCAGATTTCTTTTTAGGTAGCCCGCAATATTTACAAGAAATTGCTGAAGCGGTACATATTCCTGTATTACGGAAGGACTTTATTATCGATGAATATCAAATCTATGAAGCAAAATTGTGGGGTGCCTCAGCTATATTACTCATAGCCGCTATATTGAATGATGAAATAATGGCACGCTTTCATAGGTTGGCAAATAGTTTGGGTCTATCTTGTTTGGTAGAAGCTCACGATGAAACGGAAGTGTTGCGAGCGGTGAATATAGGGGCCCGTATTATTGGGGTCAATAACCGAAATTTAAAAGATTTCACGGTGGACGTGAACAATAGCATTCGCCTACGAAAGCTAGTGGATGATTCAGTGATATTCGTTTCTGAAAGTGGCCTAGATACAGCCGCAGATATCCAACGGTTACGAGACAATAAGATTCACGCTGCACTTATGGGTGAAAGCTTTATGCGAACTAAAGATAAAGTTGCTAAATTAGCTGAATTGTATGGACCGATTAGAACAAAACCATCTGTATATAATCGTATGGAACGAGGCTTGTTAGAAAATAAAGAAACAAGTAGGAAAAGCGGTCTAATACCTTTGAAAGAAAAAAGTTTACTACTGTCAGAGTTAGAAAAGTTAAAACTATTGGAAACTGATTCTGTTACAGAACAGAACTACGAAGTGAAAATAAAATTCTGTGGCATATCCCAAGAAGATACAGTTCCTGTATTACTGGACACACAACCAGACCATGTGGGATTCATCTTTGCACCAAGCAAACGACAAGTGACGGTAAAACAAGCCCAATCTATTACAAGAAGTTTGCAAGATGGTGTAAACACTACAAGCGGTAATAAATTCTGCTCAAGGGTAGGCGTATTTGTGAATGAAACGATACCTACTATTGTAGAGATTGCAAAGGCAATACCACTTTCAGTAGTGCAATTACATGGGGATGAAACTGTCGCCTATATTGAATTATTACGAATCCACTTACAGGAGGAACAATTAGGATCCATTCAAATCTGGAAAGCTGTTCAAGTGCAAACAAAAGAGGATATTATGCAATGGGAACAAGCGCCTATCGATGGACTAGTAGTTGATGCTTATTCTAGGACAACTAGAGGTGGTACAGGTCAAACGGTAGATTGGTCACTGTTAGAAGGTATACACATGCCGTACTATTTAGCAGGAGGCATTGGATTACACAATGTATCTAGAGCCATTCGTCGACTACAACCCTATGGATTAGACATGAGTAGTAGCTTAGAAAGAAATGGCCAAAAAGATGCCAATACAATTAGAACTATGTCACAATTAATTAAGACAGTAACACATAGATGAGGAGATAGAGTATGACAACACATCGCCATGGCTATTTTGGTGAATTTGGTGGACAATTCATGCCAGAAACATTAATGAATGCCATCATTGAACTGGAAGAAGCCTATGAAACTTACAAAAATGATCCGGATTTTATAAAGGAATTAGAAGATTTACATGTGTCCTATACAGGGCGTCCCTCCTTGCTATATTTTGCAGAACAAATGACAAAAGATTTGGGTGGCGCTAAAATTTATTTAAAACGAGAAGACTTAAATCATACAGGGTCTCATAAGTTAAATAATGTGCTAGGCCAAATGTTACTGGCTAAACGAATGGGTAAAACGAGAGTGATTGCAGAAACGGGTGCTGGTCAACATGGTGTAGCCACTGCCACAGTAGCAGCGTTAATGGGGATGGAATGTGAAATTTTCATGGGACAAGAAGACTGTGAACGACAAGCTTTAAATGTATATCGTATGGAGCTATTAGGTGCCAAGGTACATCCTGTTACATCTGGTACTGGTACCTTGAAAGATGCAGTATCTGAAACGATGCGAGAATGGACGAATCGTATGGCAGACACGCATTATGTATTAGGATCTGTTATGGGCGCTCATCCATTCCCTATGATGGTACGTGACTTTCAGTCCATCATCAGTCGTGAGGCAAGAGAGCAAATTTTAGAAAAAGAAGGTAAATTACCTGCCGCTGTGTTAGCTTGTGTTGGTGGCGGTAGCAATGCCATTGGTATGTTCTATCACTTCATTCCGGATGAAGACGTACAACTCATCGGTTGTGAAGCGGCTGGCAAAGGAGTTGATACAGAAGAACATGCAGCGACCATGACAAAAGGTACAGTAGGTATTTTCCATGGTATGAAATCTTACTTCTGTCAAAATTCCTATGGACAAATTGCACCTGTATTTTCTATTTCAGCAGGTTTAGATTATCCAGGAATAGGTCCAGAACATGCCTATTTACATGACAGTGGCCGTGCTCAATATGTGCCCATAACAGACCATGAGGCAGTGGATGCTTTTGAATATCTGTCTCGTATGGAGGGCATTATTCCAGCTATTGAAAGTGCTCATGCTGTAGCTCATGCTATGCAATTGGCACCTACGTTAAGTCCTGATGAAAGTATCATCATTTGCTTATCCGGACGTGGTGATAAGGACGTAGCAGCTATGGCAAGATACAGAGGGGTGAACTTACATGAATAAGATAACAATAGCAGAGGCTTTCAGCAAGAAAGCATTTATCCCTTTCATTACAGCTGGTGACCAAGGGATTGATACCACAGAGAAATACATTCGTACTATGGCGAAGGCGGGAGCCAGTTTGATTGAAATTGGTATTCCTTTTTCAGATCCTGTAGCCGAGGGCCCTATCATTCAAGCCTCCAGTGAGCGTGCTCTATCCACAGGCATCACGACAGATGATATTTTTGATATGGTTCAACGTTTGCGCACCAGTACAGAGCCGTTGACAATACCACTTGTGTTCATGACCTATCTGAACCCTATCTATGTGTATGGTGTTGAAAGTTTCATGACACGCTGTGAAGAAGTGGGCATCCAAGGTGTTATTGTGCCAGACTGTCCATTGGAAGAAAAACAAGAATTATCCCATCAAGCAAAAGCTCATGGCATTGCTGTCATTTCATTAATTGCACCTACTTCAGAGCAACGGATTGAGGAGATTGCTAGTCAAGCAGAAGGCTTTGTGTATTGTGTGTCATCTCTTGGTGTAACAGGTATGCGCAGTGATATCAAAACAGACATTGCTAGCATTGTACAACAAATCCGTCAATACACAGATATTCCAGTAGCCGTTGGCTTTGGTATTTCCACACCGGAACAAGCAAAGGCGATGGCCGCAGTATCTGATGGTGCCATCGTAGGTAGTGCTATTGTGAAACAAATTGGCGAGTGGGGAGCAACTGGGGAAGAAGAATTATATCAATATGTCCGTTCTATGGTAGAAGCAGTAGGTAAGTAACATCGAAACTTATAAGGTATGTATATGTATTATAAATTTACTAGGTTATAGCGTTTTTCGAGCGCTTTTTATATGAAATCAACGTCATAACATAATATTATAAATTAATAAGTTGCAGCATACCTTACATTGTCTTTGAATATTTGCAATACCTATTAAATAGCTGTGCAAGAAGTATATCTTGTGCAGCTATTTTTTCGTTGAAAAGAAGATTACATATACAGAAGGGTATAGTTAATGTAGATATACTGCAGTCTATAAAAAATTGATGGTAACATGCTTTAATATACTGTATACTTAAGAATATGAATAATTCTTAACAGGAGATATAGGGTATGGAAAAAACAAGTATTGGCGTAGGGCGAGCTGCATTGCATGTTGCTATTTCTGAAAGTCGTGCAGAAGAGATGTCGTTACGAAAAGAGTTTGAAGATCTTGGGATTCGTAGCTGTGCCGTAGATTTTGGAGGGGCTTTCACAGAGATTATTCCTAAAATTATTGAACGGGCCGTAGTAGCAGCGGAACGACAAGAGTTAATTCATGACAATCATGTTAGCAAAGGTGCTGTTGTAGGTGCTACGGCACAAGCCTTAGAGCAATTAAAAAATAAATGTGTCGGTCTTAATGTAGGTGGCAAGGTAGGCATTGCACGTAGTCAAGAACATCTAAGTGTAGCCATCTATTTAGGGGTCGGCGTATTGCATTTAGATGAGATTGCGGTGGCCATGGCGCATCGAGCTGTACCAAGTATGTAGAAGTGCTATAAATTTTTCTATAGTTTTGATATAATATTTTGTAGAGTATTTAGACAATAGCTAATCATTTTGGAGGTAACTATGAGTCAATTCGATTGGAAAGTATTAGATCGTAATTACGAAGATGTAATTTATGAAACATATAATGGAATTGCAAAAATTACAATTAATCGTCCAGAAGTGCGCAATGCATTCCGCCCTAAAACAGTAATGGAATTAATCGATGCTTTCACGATTGCTCGTGAAGACGCAGAAGTAGGCGTTATCATTTTAACTGGTGCTAACCACGGTCAAGGAGAAGATAAAGAAGCGTTCTGCTCCGGTGGTGACCAACGTGTTCGTGGTGATGGCGGTTATGTAGGGGATGACAAAATTCCTCGTCTAAATGTGTTGGATTTGCAACATTTGATCCGCATCACTCCAAAACCTGTTATTGCTATGGTTAATGGTTTTGCAATCGGTGGTGGTCACGTGTTGCACATCGTGTGTGACCTTTCCATCGCATCTGAAAATGCAAAATTTGGTCAAACAGGACCTCGCGTAGGTTCCTTCGACGCTGGTTACGGTGCTGGTTACTTAGCTCGTTTAGTGGGCCATAAAAAAGCTCGTGAAATTTGGTTCTTATGCCGTCAATATTCTGCAAAAGAAGCATTAGATATGGGGCTTGTAAACACAGTGGTTCCATTCGATCAATTAGAGGCAGAAACAGTGAAATGGTGTGAAGAAATTCTTCAATTATCTCCAATGGCACTTCGTTTCTTGAAAGCTTCTTTCAATGCGGATACAGATGGTTTGGCTGGTTTACAACAATTTGCAGGGGATGCTACTTTATTGTTCTACACAACTGATGAAGGTAAAGAAGGTCGCGATGCATTTAAAGAAAAACGTAAACCTAATTTTAAACAATTCCCTAAATTCCCTTAATGGCTTAGGTTATGAAGTGGTTATATGAACGAGCACACACACATAGAGATAAGAGTTTCTTAAATGAATTTACCTATGGAGATGTGTATACTCTAACAATAGCTACAGCAAAACGACTCGCTCCTCATCTTCGAGGAGAGAGTCGTATTGCTTTATGGGCAGAAAACTCTGTATCCATGGTGATACACTTATTTGCTTTATCTACATTGGGTATAGAAACGGTGTTACTGAATACGAATCTAACAGAACGAGAAGTAACAGAACAAATGGAAAGCACAGACGTTCGCACCTTGCTAGTATCGGAAAAAATGGCACAAGTATTGCGAACACAGATGGAAGCATGTGACATAGAGATTAGAGATGTTTCTAGTTCTGAATACAGCCATAGTCAAGGGGATTTGCAGTATTTGTGTTTTTCACCATGCATAGATACTGATTTCAAGCCTATTTCGCCTATATATAGCGGTGAAAATGTCAAGGAAGAGAAATCTAATAATGTAAAACATACATCTACTCAAATAAATAACGAAAAAATTGATGGGATGGACTCTTTTATAGGTAATTATGGGTATCAGAGAGGTGTTGAAGGTTCTACAGATTGTGATGGTAATCTAACGTGGAATCCAGCGAATGATACAGTATTTTGCATTATCAATACCAGTGCTACAACGGGCAAATTCAAATCAGTCCCTGTGCGATGGTCGCAGATTGAGGCTCATGTAAAAGCTTCTGCTAAAGTTCTTGGCGTAGAAGAAAATGACAATTGGCTTGTGGTACTCCCTATGTTTCATGTGAGTGGCTTATCTATTATTTTACGTACCTTGTATAATGGCACGAAGGCTACTATTCGTGAAAAGTTTTCTGAACAAGTGGTGCTAGATGCATTAGAAAAGGAAGAAGTAACGATGGTATCTTTGGTGCCTACAGTGTTACAACGTATAGTGGACCAAATCACAGTGCCGAAGTTAAGAGCCATACTTTTAGGTGGCGAGTTTATTCCCATGTCACTGTTACAAGAATGCGTAGAGCGAAACTTGCCTGTGTATAAGACGTATGGTATGTCAGAAACATTTGCACAAAGTACGACATTTAGTGTTCGGGATTATCCTCATAAATTATCCGCTGTAGGGTATCCGCTGGATGGTGTTACCATTGAGATCCGAAATCCAGATGAAGAAGGGGTAGGAGAAGTGTGGCTTTCATCACCGATGTTGATGCAAGGATACCTTAATAAAGAGCCTATTGCAGGTGCTTTTAATACAGATGACATTGGCTATGTAGACGATGATGGATTTTTATATCTCCTCAATCGTAGGAAAGATATCATCATTTCTGGGGGTGAAAATATTTACCCTAAGGAAATCGAAGATGTCTTATACGGGATGAATGGGATTAAAGAATGTGCAGTTATTCCTGTCCCTGATTCTAAGTGGGGACAAGTACCTGTCCTATGTGTGGTGACAAGTCGCACAAAACAAGAAATCATTGAGTATTTGCAATGTCGTTTAGCAAAGTACAAAGTGCCAAAGCGAATCGTGTATTATGACATGTTACCGAAAAATAGTATGGGGAAAACCTTAAGACAAGAGTTAATCAATTCTTGTCTCAAACATGGATAAGGTAATATTGATAGTAGGTAGAAATTTCATCTATTCTATTATGAAATAATGGATTTACTTGTGTGTTATCTATATAAGACATTTTGATGCTACATATAATGATATGAAAGGACATAGTATGAAAGAAACAACAGCCTCTTTATTAGAACAATTACAAATAGAGACATTCCACTGTGCTGGACGGGCCTTTCAAAGCACTATGAGACTGTCATCCTTTCATGCACAACCCTTTGGATTCGTCAACGGTGGCGTTTACCTTGCCTATGGAGAAGCATTAGCCGGCATGGCATCAAATGCTATCTTGGCACAAGAATTTACATCTAGTAAAGATAACACAGACTTAGGTTTAGCTGAAGAAAAAGTAGCTGTAGGTCAATCGATAACGGCTAACCATGTAAGAGCGAAACGATGTAATGGTTATGTAATAGCACGAGGTCAATTATTGCATAAGGGTGGTCGAAACCATGTGTGGACAATCAATATTTTTGATGAAGAAGATCAATTGTTGTCTCATCTAACGGTGACAAATAGTATCGTCAATTTATAGATATATTGTCCGATAAGTGGACTCATAGTTATAAATTGTTGTATATATTTTGGTGTAAATCGATTAATAGAACATCATTTTTACAAAACGGCGTCTTATATGATAACCAAAATAATTGCACTGATTGTTTAATGATTAAGATAATTTTCTAGAGAAAGGAGGTGCACTACCTATGAAAATAGATATTATATCGTTATTCCCAGAGTTTTTTGATGCCTTTTTTACACATTCCATAATCAAACGGGCCTTACAGGCGAATCGACTGGATATGAAAGTGACAAATCCGAGGGAGTTTTCTCATAGCAAGCATGGTCAAGCAGACGATACGCCCTACGGCGGTGGTGCTGGTA
>CAUVRW010000003.1:0-15056 GCA_963554425.1 uncultured Veillonella sp. | reverse complement strand
TGGAAAGTATTGCTTACAAAAGCGAATGTAGTACAGGCCTTTAAAACTAGTTTATTGACAGCCGCTATTGCAGCAGCTATTAATGTGGTCTTTGGATTTATCTTGGCTTGGGTACTGGTGCGGTATACCTTTCCAGGAAAAGCCTTGCTGAATAGCATGATAGAACTCCCCTTTGCCCTACCCACAGCGGTGGCAGGGATTACTTTATCGAAACTGTATACCGATACAGGTTGGTTTGGGTCCATCTTGTCCCAGTGGGGGATTCATGTGGCTTACAGTCAAATAGGCATTGTGGTAGCCCTCGTATTTGTAGGGATTCCCTTTGTGGTGCGGTCCTTGGAACCGGTGTTAGAAACATTAGATCCTATTTATGAAGAGGCAGCTTTCATGATGGGAGCGAGCAAGTTTAGACTGTACCGACAAGTTATTTTTCCTGAATTATTGCCACCCTTGTTGACGGGTTTTAGCTTGGCTTTTGCTAGAGGGATTGGCGAATATGGTAGCATTATTTACATTTCAGGGAATAGTTTTAAAAATCACACGCAGGCTGTGTCCTATGTGATTATGCAAAAGTTAAACTATGCCGACTATAGCAGTGCTACGGCCATTGCCATTGTGCTACTAGGCATTTCGTTTTCTATATTATTAGTGGTGAATCTGATTCAGAATCATCACGCAAAGCGTATTAAAGGGAGGTAAGGAAGCTATGAAAGGACGATACGGTTCTACCTTGTTAATTGTATTAGCTTGGGTTTTCATTATTTTTATGCTCCTTATTCCTATGCTTTCAGTAGTGTTTCAGTCTTTATCCTTAGGTTGGCAGTTCTATGTGCAGTCTATTAGCACTGTATATGTGATGAAATCTTTGGGACTGACCATTCTGGTGATGGTCATTGCTATGTTGGTGAGTGCTATCTTTGGAGTGGCAGCAGCATTTGCTGTGTCGAAATTTGATTTTCCTGGTAAAACATTGATAGCTACTTTGGCAGATATACCTTTTTCTGTATCGCCAGTCATTGCGGGCCTAGCCTTTTTACTCACTTTCGGTAGATTGGGATGGTTAGGACCCTACATCAATCAGTTCAATGCGTGGACAGGACTAGATATTCGTATTGTGTTTGCTATACCAGGGGTTATCTTGGTTACTATATTTATGACGATGCCCTTTGTATTCCGTGAAATCTTGCCAGTCTTGTTGAATCAAGGACGAGAAGAAGAGGAAGCAGCGGCTTTGATGGGAGCTTCTGGATGGCGTATTTTTAAGGAGATCACCTTTCCTCACATCAAATGGCCTTTGTTGTATGGAATTATCCTGTGTGGTGCCAGGGCTATGGGTGAATTTGGCGCAGTGGCAGCGGTATCTAAGGCGAGGGGCTCTACGTTTACCTTGCCATTAGAAATCGATGCTCTCTATATGTCTGGTACTGAAAGTGCCGTAGTAGCATCCTTTAGTGTATCGTCGGTGTTGATTCTATTGGCTTTCATCATGATTGGGTTGCGCACCTATGCGGCGTATAAAGCTAGTCATCGATAAAGCGCCCCATCGGTTAGGAAATCCAATGATAGAGTGAGTTATCTATAGAATCAGCCATTGGTAACACGAGTCGTGAATGTCAATGATTAAGGTATTCCTTGGTAAGGATCGTCAATGATACCCATCGGCATGATACAAATAGAGGGAGGAAATACATGTACGTTAGTTTATCGAATATATATAAAAATTATGGAGATTTTCAGGCTTCGAAAGATGTGTCCTTGTCTATTGAGAAGGGCAGTTTAGTAGCCCTCTTAGGACCCAGTGGTAGTGGGAAGACAACCATATTACGGATGATTGCTGGCTTGGAAACACCAGATCGAGGTGATATCTATATCAATGGTACACGGGTCAACGATGTAGCGCCTGCAGACCGGGGGATTGGTTTTTTATTTCAAAGTTATGCATTGTTTCGTTATATGACGGTCTTTGATAACATTGCCTTTGGCTTGACTGTAAAGAAAGTGGCCAAGGAGGAAATTCGTCGCCGTGTAACAGAGCTTATCGAACTCATTGGCCTTAGTGGATTAGAAGATAGATATCCGAGTCAACTGTCCGGCGGACAACGGCAACGGGTTGCCTTTGCGAGAGCGTTGGCACCGAATCCAGAGGTATTGCTCTTGGATGAACCCTTTGCAGCCATCGATGCGAAGGTAAAAGAAGAACTTCGCATGTGGCTACGCAATACGATTCAGCAAATCGGGATTACTACTATTTTTGTCACACACGACCAAGAAGAGGCCTTAGAAATGGCGGATCAAATCGTGGTGACCAACAAAGGTCGTATCGAACAAGTAGGAACACCGCAGGAGATCTACTGCAATCCAGAGACTCCTTTTGTGGCTAAGTTCTTAGGGAAGTCTTCTGTTGTAGAAGGGTATGACGTGTTAAAGGGCTTTCAGAAAATAGACAATGTAAAAGAAGCCTTAATTCGACCTGAATATATCAGTATTCATCCCCAAGGGTCGTTACACCGCTATCGCAGCGTAGTGGAACTAGGTCATATTGAACATATTTTGTTCAAAGGAAATCGTTTAGAAGTGACGGTCCGGATTGGTGAGTTAGTACTGGTGGCGAATCATACTATCGATGGACATGCTTTCAAAGTAGGAGATGCGGTAGATGTGTTGATTTCAAGAATTTGCATCTATGATGAGACGGATACGTATCTAGTAGAAAACGAAGGTATGAATACAAGTAGCTTGTTCTATATTTAAAAATCTACAAGGGCCTAGATACACGGGGTATCTAGGTATCTAACATATAGGGTAGTGCAAAAGGTCTAGTATTTGGCGTATAGGACGAAGCTTTCATAAGGTATAAATAAAATAGAAACAATATATACAAGGGTATATACATAGGAAAGAAAGGGTGCATAGGATGTTAGGAAAGAAAGAGCGACTGCGCACGGATGTGCTGATTATCGGCGGAGGGACGGCTGGTTGTTATGCAGCGTTAACCATAGGAAAAGCCAGCGATGCTCGTATCATCGTGGCAGAGAAGGCTCATATTAAACGAAGTGGCTGTTTGGCAGCAGGGGTGAATGCCATCAACTGTTATATTTTGCCGAACCGTACAGTCCAAGATTATGTGGACTATGCCACGAAGGATGCGGAGGGCATTGTACGAGATGACTTGTTGCGTACGATGTGCGAACGAGTAAATGGTACAGTCCATGAGCTAGAACGATTAGGGTTGGTAATTTTGAAAGATGACCAAGGTAATTATGTAGCTCGTGGAAATCGTAATATTAAAATTAATGGTGAAAATATTAAGCCTATCTTGGCGAGTGCCGTAGAATCTTTGGAACACTGTCAGGTGATTAACCAATTAGTTATTACTGATTACATTGTGAAAGACAATCGCATCTATGGTGCTGTAGGATTCCATAAGGAAACGGGCACCATCTATGAGATTGAGGCAACCTACGTAATCTGCGCCACTGGCGGGGCCTCTGGGATTTATAAGCCAAACAATCCAGGATTCTCTCGTCATAAAATGTGGTATTCTCCTTTCAATACAGGGGCAGGCTATGCGATGGGTATCTTGCAAGGAGCGGAGATGACAACCCTAGAGATGCGCTTCATTGCCCTTCGTTGTAAAGATACTATCGCACCTACAGGGACTATCGCTCAAGGGGTAGGGGCGAAGCAAATTAATAGTCTTGGTGAGAACTATGAAAGTGTATATGGCATCACTACTTCCCAACGTGTGTACGGTACTGTACAGGAACAGGTGGAAGGCAGAGGGCCTTGTTATTTAGGAACGAAGGGGATTTCTCCAGACCAAGAGCAAGACTTACTGAAAGCCTACCTCAACATGGCGCCAAGCCAAACATTGCGTTGGGTAGAACGTGGACAAGGACCTGCCACAGAAAATGTGGAAATTGAAGGCACAGAGCCTTATATCGTAGGCGGTCATACGGCAAGTGGTTACTGGGTCGATACACATCGAGAAACGACTATTACAAACCTATTTGCTGCTGGTGATGTGGCAGGGGGAGCTCCTCAAAAGTATGTTACAGGAGCCTTAGCAGAAGGAGAAATTGCAGGCGATGAAATTGTACGACGATACCAAACTCAAGGTGAAGTACAATTGGTAGAAAATGAAACGTGGTATAAGGAAGCAATCGAGGCTATCGTAAAACGATATGCTGAACAACAGGGTGCTAATGATGATTTTGCTTTAGTCCGTATTGAAGAACATGAACAGCGATTACAAGACATTATGGATATCTATGCCGGTGGCATCAGCCAAGCCTACAAATACACAGAGGAAAGCTTAGGCATTGCGAAATCAAAATTGCAAGCTTTAGCCAAAGATGTAGAGCAATTACAAGCCAATACCTTACATGAACTGTCCTACCTCTATGAATTACGAGATCGCATTGTGGTGGCCCAAGCCTTAGTAGCTCATCTAGGGGGGCGTAAGGAAACACGTTGGCACAGCTTTGGAGAACATGGTGACTATCCAAATTGTAGTGACGACGGATTGGTGTACGTCAACTCCGTATATACAGATGGTGAATTTCAGGTCTTTCAACGGTCACTAGTGGGAAAGGGGGATACTTATGAGCATACAAATTAATAAGGATACTTGTATCGGTTGTGGTAGATGCCAGCAAGTATGCCCAGGGACATTAATCTACAAAGATGAGGCGAAGAAAGCCTACATCGCCTATCCTTCTGATTGTTGGGGCTGCGTGTCCTGTGTGAAAGAATGCCCTGTAGGAGCTATTTCCTTTTTTCTAGGAGAAGACATGGGCGGTAAGGGCGCTACCATGGTAGTGCGAACAGAAGGTCATTTATTGCATTGGGATATTACGAAAGTAGATGGAACTGTGCAGCGTATTACGGTAAATGCAAAAGAAAGTAATGCCTATTAAGGAGGTCAATATGAGTCAATTCTCTCATTTAGATGAATTAGAAGCGGAAGCTATATATATTATTCGTGAGGTAGCCGCACAATGTGAAAATCCAGTGATGCTATACTCCATTGGGAAAGATAGTTCGGTGATGCTGCATTTAGCGATGAAAGCTTTTTACCCAGCAAAACCGCCATTCCCATTCTTACATGTGAACACGACTTGGAAGTTCAAAGAGATGATTGAGTTTCGTGACAATGTGGCAAAGAAACTAGGCATCGAAATGCTAGAATACATCAATCAAGATGGAGTAGATCGTGGTATCAATCCATTCGACTCTGGTGCGGCCTACACAGATATTATGAAAACACAAGCTTTAAAACAAGCTTTGGACAAATATGGATTTGATGCAGCCTTTGGTGGCGGTCGTCGAGATGAAGAAAAATCTCGTGCGAAAGAACGTATCTTTTCTTTCCGGAATGAACAACATGCGTGGGATCCAAAGAACCAACGTCCAGAAATGTGGAAGCTATTTAACACAAAAATCAACAAAGGGGAAAGCATGCGTGTATTCCCTATCTCTAACTGGACAGAAACAGATATTTGGCAATATATCAAACGGGAAAACATCGACATCGTGCCATTGTACTTCGGAGCAGAACGACCAGTAGTAGAACGTGATGGCAACTTAATTATGGTCGATGATGAGCGGTTCCGCTTGCAAGAAGGGGAGACGGTAGAAAATAAATTAGTTCGATTCCGTACATTAGGCTGTTACCCATTAACAGGTGGTATTGAATCGAATGCGACCACTTTAGATGAAATCATTGAAGAAACATTGAGTGCTGTATCGTCTGAACGAACTACACGGGTTATCGATAGTGAAGCGGCAGGTAGCATGGAACGACGTAAACGGGAGGGCTATTTCTAATGAAAAGTTTATTGAAATTCATTACATGTGGCAGTGTAGATGACGGAAAATCTACATTGATTGGACATATCTTATACGATTCCAAATTATTATATGCAGACCAAAAGGAAGCTCTTGAATTAGAAAGTAAGGTGGGCAGTCGTGGTGGCAAAATCGACTACTCTTTATTGCTAGACGGTTTGAGGGCAGAGCGTGAGCAAGGTATCACCATCGATGTGGCATACCGTTATTTCACGACAGACCATCGCAGCTTCATCGTGGCGGATACACCGGGCCATGAAGAATATACACGTAATATGGCGGTAGGGGCCTCTTTTGCGGATTTGGCAATCATCCTAGTGGATGCGAAGCAAGGTGTGTTGGTGCAAACTCGTCGCCACGCTCGTATCTGTGCTTTGATGGGGATCCAACATTTTATCTTTGCAGTGAATAAAATGGACTTAGTGGCCTATAGTGAAAGTCGCTTCCAAGAGATCCAAACAGATATCCAAGCATTACAGCAAGAATTGCAATTGGCAGATATTACTATCATCCCTGTATCCGCTACAGAGGGAGACAATATTACAGTTCATTCTCCGCACATGCCTTGGTACAAAGGCAATACCTTGCTAGGCCATTTAGAAACAGTAGATATCCAAGCTTTTGAAGAAGAAGGTTTCTATTTGCCAGTACAACGTGTGTCACGTCCAGACCATACGTTTAGAGGTTTCCAAGGACAAGTGGAAAGTGGTACCCTTCGTGTGAATGACACAGTGTGTGTCTTGCCAAGCGGTGAAACGGCAGTGGTAAAATCCTTAATTCGAGGTTTTGATTCTGTTGAGGAAATTCATACAGGGGAAGCAGTGACAATCCAATTAGACCGTGAAGTAGATGTGTCCCGTGGTTGCGTTATTGTAAATGGCACAGAATTACAGGTGAGCGCGAAGTTAGAAACGACATTGCTATGGATGGATGATACCACCTTGCAAGAAGGTAGAGAATACCTGATTATGGCAGGTACGAAGCTAGTGTCTGGAGTGGTAAGCAAAATCCGGTATGCAGTGGATGTGAACACTGGTGACCATGTGGAGCGTGATGGATTAAGTAAAAATGAGATAGCTCGTTGTGTTTTGACCTTACAAGAGCCGATTGTGGTGGATACTTTCACTAAGCATAAAACATTGGGTGAGTTCATCCTTATCGACCGTGTGAGCCATATGACAGCGGCTTGCGGTGTTATCCAAGATACCCTCGATAAAGGGGAAGAGCTATATACATTTATTGGTGATTCCGTTCGTGGTCGCGGTGATATTTTTGAAGAGTTCTACTACGATGTGGAAGGGTTAACAGTAGATAAAGTACGCCCTGAATGTGCTACGTACCATGTGGGTGATACGATTCCGTTGACAGGGGATAGCTACCAATATCCAAGTACTTTCGATATCTTAATTTTACGTGACAAAGTATATATTTCCGTACGCGATGGGGTCATCACAGCCATTGCTCCATTGCGTGAGTATACGTACCAAGGAGTACCATTATTAAATGGTCGTGGCTTTGGCATCGAGGTACAATCCGCAGAGGAATACGCTCCGTTTATAGAAGATATTGAGGCATCCAAGAATCTCAATGAGACATTTGCAAAATGGTTGACTTTCACAAGTTATCGCCATATTGCTTTCAAACAATAGAGTGTATTGTTAACTGCCTAAACCTGCGCAAGGTTGCCTATTGTCCTAAACCTCTCTACAAGGTATAATGAAGTAGATTGTAATACGAAGTAACAATTGTACTTACGTAGAGAGGAAACTGAAAACAAGATGAAACAAGTTATGATCAGTACGGACCATATGAGTCATGTGTATCAAGACGAAATGGGCCGTGAGGTACACGCCTTGCAGGATGTGAGTGTTCACATTCATGAAGGTGAGTTTGTCAGCATTATCGGGACAAATGGGAGCGGTAAAAGTACTCTTGCCAAACATTTTAATGTCCTATTGCAACCTACATCTGGTACCGTTACCGTTTTAGGAATGGATACAAAAGAAGAGCATTTAATTTGGAATATTCGCCAAAATGTAGGTATGGTGTTCCAAAATCCAGATAACCAAATTGTGGCAGCTATTGTGGAAGAAGACGTGGCGTTTGGGCCAGAGAATCTAGGCGTGCCAGCCCCAGAGATTCGCATTCGTGTGGATGCAGCCTTGGCGGCAGTAAACATGTCGGACTATGCGTTGCATGGACCTCATCTATTATCCGGGGGACAAAAGCAACGTATCGCCATTGCCGGTGTACTAGCGATGAAACCGAAATGCATCATTTTAGATGAGCCAACGGCTATGTTAGATCCGAAGGGTCGCAAGGAAGTGATGGATACGGTGTATCGCCTCAATAAAGAAGAAGGCATCACCATCGTGTACATTACGCACTTTATGGAAGAAGCAGCTTTGGCGGATCGTATCATCGTGATGAAACAAGGTAAAGTCATCGACGAAGGGGCACCGAAAGATGTGTTTATGAATGTAGATACCCTAAAAGGTCTTGGACTGGATGTGCCGGTGCCGTCAGAAATTGCCGTGCGTTTACAAGAACAAGGGGTAGCTATGCCAAAAGGCATTACCACTAATGAAGAACTAGGGGAGGCCATATGTCAATTCAATTAGAACATGTTACCTACACCTATGGACAGGGAACCCCTTTTGAAAAAACTGCCTTATATGATGTGAATTTGACCATTTACGAAGGTGAGTTTGTAGGCATTATCGGTCATACAGGGTCTGGTAAATCCACCTTAGTACAACATCTGAATGGTTTATTGCACCCCACAACAGGCACTGTGAAAGTAAACGGTGTGGACCTAGTAGGTAAAACAGAAGAAGTCAAACAAACGCGCCATAAAGTAGGCATGGTATTCCAATATCCAGAGCATCAACTTTTCGAGGAAACCATCGCCAAAGATATTGCCTTTGGACCTAAAAATCTTGGCTTTGATGAGGCGGAAGTAGATCGCCGTGTGCGAGAAGCGATGCAATTTGTAGGTTTAGATTACGATACTTATGCAGAGCGGTCTCCCTTCCATTTGTCGGGTGGACAAATGCGCCGTGTGGCCATTGCAGGGGTCATTGCCTTAGACCCAGACTATTTAATCCTCGATGAGCCTTCGGCAGGTCTCGACCCATTTGGACGAGAAGAAATCTTTGGAGAAATTGTAAAACTGCACAAGGAAAAAGGAATTACTGTTATCCTTGTATCTCATAATATGGAAGATATTTCCCGTATGGCGAATCGCTTAATTGTGATGCACCAAGGGCAAGTCCTATTGGACGGTAATCCTATCGAGATTTTCCACAATGATCGTGAGAAATTACAGTCTGCCGGCGTGGATGTACCGCCATTGTCGCAAACATTGCAAGCCTTGGCAGAACGAAACATTCCAGTCAATATTGACCGTGTCCATGTCAATGAGGCAGTAGCAGATATTTACAACTATCTCAAGGAGGTGCACCATGCTAAGTAATATTACCATTGGTCAGTACTTTCCAGGAGATTCCGTGCTCCACCGCATGGACCCAAGGGCTAAGATTATAGCGACCATGATTTTCATCATTGCCATCTTCTTTGCGGATAGCTTGGTGACTTATAGTATTGTGGCAGCCTTTACCTTTGGCTGTTTGGGACTTTCTCGTTTGCCAGTGCGGCTCGTGTGGCTATCCATTAAACCATTGTGGATCATTATCGTATTCACTTTGGCCATTCACGTGTTCACTACGCCGGGGGAATACCTATTCACCTATGGTTGGCTGCACATCAGCCGAGAAGGACTCAATTTGGGCGGTCTCATGGCAGGACGATTGATTTTCTTAATCGTATTCTCTTCCTTGTTGACGTACACTACGTCGCCTATTCGGTTGACGGACGGTATTGAAAGACTCTTAAACCCTTGGAAACGCTTTGGTGTGCCAGCCCATGAATTAGCGATGATGATGACCATTGCTTTACGATTCATTCCGACCTTATTAGAGGAAACGGATCGCATTATGAAAGCCCAAGAATCTCGTGGTGCTGATTTTACTACAGGATCCTTACTAAAACGAGCTAAAAATATGGTCCCTTTATTAGTGCCATTATTTATTAGCGCTTTCCGACGTGCCGATGAATTGGCAGTGGCTATGGAATCTCGTTGTTACCGAGGTGGAGAAGGTCGTACTCGCTTGAAAGAATTGCAATACAGTCAATTAGATACCTATGGTATTGGCGCTGTTGTCTTGGTGAGTGTTGTGTTAGCTGTATTACGCTGGGGCTTTGGTATATAAGAACTAATTGTATATGCTAGCCGTAGATATATATCATAAGGTAGAAAAATAGTAGAAAGAATAGGACATGCCAGATATGACAAGAATGATACAGCTCATCGTCGCCTATGATGGTACAGAGCTCTGCGGCTATCAACGGCAACAAAATGGACCTACAGTACAAGGTTATTTAGAAGAAGCCTTATCTAAGGTTTGTAATGAGCCCATCACGATTTATGGATCCTCTCGGACCGATGCTGGTGTCCACGCTAGAGGGCAAGTAGTGGCTTTCACCACGACCGGGAAGATTCCTGTAGACAATCTGATGCGGGCCCTCATCGCCCATATGCCACCGTATATCGTGGTTCGTGAGACACAGGAGCTACCGCAGGATTGGAATCCACGGAATTATGTGAAAGGGAAGGAATACATTTACACCATTCATAATGATGCTGTGGTAGACCCACTGCAATTGCGCTATGCCTACCATGTGCGTAAACCTTTGGATATAGAAGCCATGAGGAGAGCGGCACAGGCCCTAGAGGGGACACATAATTTTAGTACGTTCAAAGGCCATAATACGACGGTACAAGACCCAGTAAAGACCATGTATGCGGTGAAAGTCATCCAACAGGGGACGACGGTGCGTATCCATGTATTAGGAGATGGATTTGTGTACCACATGGTGCGGAATATGGCAGGATTTTTGGTGGATGTAGGCTTAGGTCGCTTTCAACCAGAAGATGTACCACGTATCATTGGGGCGGAAAATAGACAATTAATTGGAAAAACAGCACCTGCCCATGGACTGTGTTTAGATACAGTGTTTGTGGATAACGATAGTTTGGCACAAGCCGTATCTAGACTGTCTAACTACTAAGCTAGGGAGTATGAGGTAGGTATTCTAGGGTTAATGGGGTATAATAGAAGTATATTGGTATAGATGTACGGAGTATAATCCGTAGTATCTGTGTATACGTTACCATTGCTTATAGCTCTAATGGTTTAGGAGGTTATCATGAAAGAAGACGGAATCCACACGCATATTGCCATTAAAATGCCAGAATACATTATCGATGTAGATGAATTGGTGAATGACCCAGTGAATCGTCGTAAACTAGCTCGATTCATTATGAAACGCCATTTAGATATGGACAAAATTATTGAAGAATTTGTGAACAATCCAGAGAATGAGCAAGAATTAATGCGCTTTGCCGCATCTGTGGTATTTTCTAAAACAGGTCGCGATATGAACGAATATAGCGAAGACTTGTTGCCATTGTTCTTTGAAGAAGCAGTGTACGAAGACGATTTGCTGTAATCCAGTATACTAACATAGCTCTAGGTGATGATAGTTTCAGAAATTAGAGTGCAAGTAAATAGAAATGTAAAAGGACTGTAACACATGTATGGAGTACATGGATTATAGTCCTTTTTATAATCTATTCTGTTTTAAATATTAAAACCAACGCATTTGTCCTATAACGCTCAAGTACACAATACTAGTAACTTTCAGCTATGATCGATTGGATAGTGTGGAATAGGTAAATATGAATGACAATAGGCATATATGGTTGGTAAGAGATTCAACACATATATGCCTATAGTTATATTACTATGTAATTAGCCAAAGAATACATATTTAGCCAGCACGATGGCACTCATAACATATACGAACCAGTGTACTTCTTTATACTTACCAGTGATGACTTTAATAATTGGGTAGATGATTAAACCGGCAGCCACACCGTTCGCGATGCTGTATGTAAAAGGCATCAAAACGATAACTAGATAGGCAGGGAAACCTTCTGTCCAATCGGAGAAGTCGATTTCACGAATGGATTCCATCATCAAGGCGCCTACAAGAATTAATACAGGAGCAGTGGCTGCATTCGGTACTAAGGCGATTAATGGAGCAAAGAATAAGGAAAGAATGAACATAAAGCCGCAAGTGACAGCAGTTAAACCAGTACGGCCACCAGCACCAACCCCAGCAGCACTTTCAACGAAGGCTGTAATAGTACTAGAGCCAAGGAGAGCACCAAAGCTAACGCCGAGAGAGTCCACAATCATCGCTTTTCCCAACCCTGGGAATTTGCCAGCTTTTGGATCGGAAATACCAGCTTTAGCCGTGGTAGCAATCAATGTTCCCATGGAGTCAAATAATTCGACAAAGGTGAACGAGAAAATGATGGTTATAAGCCCAATTTGGAAGGCGGAACCGATATCTAGTTGCATGAATGCAATTTTGCTGAAATCAGGAATCGCCATAAATGTCAATGTTTCAGGTAGTGTAGCAATACCTGTTACATAGGCGATAATGGATGTGGTAATTACACCAATGAGTAAAGCGCCTGTAATACGGCGTGCCATCAAAGCTGCTGAGAAGAATAATCCAAATAAAGATAAGAGAACTTCTGGGTTTTTGAGATTTCCCAAACTTAATAATGTTTCAGAGGCTCCAGGAGACCCATGCCCTTTGGCAGCGATAATATCATGCAATGTACCTGGTTGTAAGGACAGGGAAATGGTCATTAATCCAGATAGTTTTAACCCGATAATACAAATAAATAAACCGATACCTACAGTGATAGCAAACTTTAAGGATGCAGGAATCACTTTAATAATCAGCAGACGTATATTTGTTACAGTTAATACAAAGAAGACAAGACCAGATATAAAGACGGCACCCAGCGCTGTTTGCCATGTTAACCCCATACCAATAACGACCGTAAAGGAGTAGAATGCTAAGAGCCCTACACCGGGTGCATAGGCTAATGGATAGTTAACAAATAGTCCCATAATCATAGTAACCAATCCGCCACCTAAGGCAGTAGCGATTAATACGGCATCTCTGTCCATCCCAGCCAATCCTAATAAATTAGGCGCTAGTAGCAAAATGTATGCCATGGTAATGAATGTGGTGAGACCAGCGAGGATCTCTGTTCGAACTGAGGTGTTCCGCTCTTTCAGTGCGAATAGCCTTTCTAACATAGTAAAACCTCCTTCTCTATAACAAATTATGTTTACATTATAGCATGGTAAACATGAGAAAAAAAGATAATTGATAAAAATTTGTGATAAAAATCACATACTTGAGAATTGATATACATATGATAGAAAGATAGGTAATAAAATAGGCATATATGGTTAGAATACAATACAATTCATACCATATATGCCTATATTTATTTAGTTGAGTAGTAATGAGAATCGATTAATCGAAGAAAATATATTTTGCTAATACAATAGCTCCTAATACGTACATGAACCAGTGTACATCTTTATGACGGCCAGTGATGAATTTCATCAATGGATATACGATAAGACCGGCTGCTACACCGTTGGCAATGCTGTAAGTGAAAGGCATTAACACGATGACTAAATATGCAGGGAATCCTTCTGTCCAGTCGGAGAAATTGATTTCACGGATAGCTTCCATCATCAAAGCGCCAACCAAGATGAGTACAGGGGCTGTCGCTGCATTGGGAACTAATGCGATCAATGGAGCAAAGAATAAACAAAGGATGAACATGATACCACAAGTGACAGCAGTGAGACCTGTACGACCACCAGCACCAACACCGGCAGCACTTTCAACGAAAGCAGTAATCGTACTAGAACCAAGCATAGCGCCGAAACTAACACCTAGGGAATCTACAATCATTGCTTTGCCAAGACCAGGAAATTCACCTTTTTTAGGATCCGCAATGCCAGCTTTGGAGGCAGTAGCAATTAAGGTACCCATGGAGTCGAATAATTCAACGAAGGTGAAAGAGAAAATAATGGTCACAAGGCCTACTTGGAAGGCAGAAGCAATGTCTAATTCCATGAAAGCAATTTTGCTGAAATCAGGAATTGCTACAACGCTCAAGGTATCAGGCAGAGTGGCTACTCCCGTAGCATAGGCAAGAATGGATGTGACGATAACACCAATCAATAGGGATCCCGGTACACGACGAGCCATTAATGCAGCGGAGAAAAATAGGGAGAACAAAGATAACAGCACTTCTGGATTGCCAAGGTTACCAAGTGTTAACAATGTTTCTGATGCGGCAGGTGCTCCATGACCTTTGGCAGTCACAATGTCATTCAATGTACCAGGTTGCAAAGACAAGGCGATGGTCATAAGACCAGATAGTTTTAAACCAATGATACAGATGAATAAGCCAATGCCCACGGTAATGGCAATTTTTAAAGAAGAAGGAATGGCCTCAATGATAAGCTGACGAATTTTCGTTAGTGTCAATACGAGGAATACAAGACCAGAAATAAATACAGCACCTAATGCCGTTTGCCAAGTCAATCCCATACCGAGAACCACGGTGAAAGAATAAAAGGCTAATAAGCCAACACCAGGAGCCAAAGCAATAGGATAATTAACAAATAGACCCATGGCGATAGTGACTAAACCACCTCCTAAGGCTGTAGCAATTAATACGGCATCTTTGTCCATACCAGCTAAGCTTAGTAAGTTGGGTGCCAATAGCAAAATGTATGCCATGGTAATAAACGTAGTCAGTCCCGCAAGGACTTCTGTACGGATCGTAGTATTTCGCTCTTTCAGAGCGAATACGCGTTCTAACATGGGAAACCTCCTAATCATTAAATAAAAATGCTCTTTTATTGTAGCATAGAGGAAGTTATAAGGATAGGTTTTTTGATAGAATATATTCAAAAAAATTATAAAAGTTAGATAATTATATAAAAATAACTAATAAGTAGTGTCGATGTATACTAACAGTTGACATTGGTTTTCAGTGTGTGTAAATATACAATAAAATATTGTATATATGACTATATTGCGTGGTAGTTATGCATTTTGCATACTAAATATGTACACAATCTATATAGACAAATTTCGTTGTTATAGATATAATAGAGACTAGGAATAAATCCTACTTTTGAAGAGGTATTATCTATGAAAATTTCTACTAAAGGTCGATATGCATTACG
>CAUVRW010000002.1:0-17110 GCA_963554425.1 uncultured Veillonella sp. | reverse complement strand
CAATTTGATCCAGATGTGGTAAAAGCATTCATAGAAATATTAGGATAATCATTAGGCTCCACTTGCTAAAGTGAGAGCCTTTATCTTTGCCCTCGGTAAGATAGCATGGATTGTCTCTGCCGCTTCAAGCAAGGTGGCCCCTGTTGTATAGATATCATCCACTAGTAATATACTGATTTCTTTGTCTACATAGGCATCCAGCATAGTAGGGCGAACTAGGAAATGACCTTTCATATTTTTTCGTCGCTCTTCCTTTGTCAATGTCCACATGGGTTTGGAACCATCTAGTTTCACTAATAGGTCCACCCATTTCCAACCTTGTTGCATAACCCAATCTTTGAATAGCACATCCACTTGATTATACCCCCTTTGCTTCCGTTTGCTTTCACTAATGGGAATGGGCACAACAATAGTTGGTACATATTTCATATTCAAACAAGTAACTGTAAAACGTTGTAAAAAAGGAGCGGCTCCTAGAGCTCGCTCCTTTTTTACATTAAATTTTATATCATGTAGCATGGTTTTAATGCCACCTACATAATCTGCTAGAATATATATACATTCTAAAGAAGAATATTTTGGTCCTATTATACAACGTTCATGCATAACTGTTTGCAAACAATCATCACACCACTCACCTTGTGAATATACATCTTTACCACAATGAATGCATGTAGGTGGACACAATAAATCCCACAATCTCATTAGATCGCCCCCTCTAAGCGTTCCTTAAATAATGTATATCGAAAATTTGTATCTACTCGATTCACCGCTGTATCTACAGCTGTTTCGCTACCAATGAGTAACACCTTATCCTTAGCGCGTGTAATCGCTGTATAGAGTAGATTCCGCTGTAACATCACATTATAGGCAGAAATAAATGGTAGAATAATGCGTTCGTATTCACTGCCCTGTGCTTTATGAACCGTAATGGCATAGGCGAGCGCCATCGTCATCATCTCTTCTTCGTCAAGCGTCATCGATTTATCTGGAAACTTCACATGCACTTGTTTCCCAAGGATATCCGTAATAACGCCAATTTCTCCATTATATACATCTTGGTCGTAGTTATTCTCCATTTGAATAATTTTATCACCGACGCGATACACTCTTCCATCTACTTTCAGCTCTTCTTGACCACTTCGTTTTGGATTCAACTCCTCTTGCAAATAGTTAGAAATCGCTACACTGCCTATAGGACCTTTACGCATAGGACAAACGATTTGAATATCTAGGTCAGACTCTACGTACTGTAATTCCTCTCGATAATGCTTAGTAACCGCTAATAGGACACTTTCCACATCATGAGTACTTTCAAATTGAAATTCATCACAACTGGACAAATCAGGCATCTCACCATGATTGATGGCGTACGCATTATCGATGATGCGATTCCCCTCTTGCTGACGATAAATTTGCGTTAACCCTTGATAAGGTATTACAGAACTACTCAACATATCTCGTAGAATAAAACCTGCACCAATAGGCGGCAATTGGTCCACATCCCCTACAAGCACTACATAGGCGCTAGGTGGAATCGCCTGTATCAGCGCATAGTAAAGCTCCAAATTAAGCATAGATGATTCATCTACGATAACTACATCTACTTCTAATGGTTCATCCTGGTTACGAGCAAAGATATACGTATTATTTTCTAACTCTGGTTCTAACAAACGATGGATAGTGAAAGCCTCCATCCCCGTCGCTTCCGACAATCGTTTTGTGGCACGCCCCGTAGGTGCACAGAGAACGATACGTTTTAAATTACCTTGCTGGAACCCTTCTACTAAGGCTTTGATAATAGTGGTCTTTCCTGTACCTGGACCTCCAGTGATAATAGAGAATCGATGACTAAGCGCCATATGTATAGCTTTCTTTTGCTCTTCACCTAATTCCATGGAGTGTTTGATTTCATAACTGTTACAGAAATCGTCACCGTCCAATAAAGGTAGTACAGCATTATCTAGGAAAGCTTCTGTGAAATCTACACTGTCTACTTCTGCTCGATAGACCGTAGGGTGGTAAATATACAGTACATCATCGTGATCTACTTGTACATATCGTTTTGTTTCAATTAAAGATTCTAAACGTTCTACGGTCGCATCAATATAATCATCACCTAATAGATTCGACAACTGCACCATCAATTCCTCTATGGGCATGCAAGAATGTCCAGAAGATCCTATCTGTTCCATGGTAAATCGGATACCTGCATCGATGCGCTTTGGATTATCAAAGGGAAATCCTAGCTCCTCTGCAAAATGGTCCACTACATGAAATGGTAAATTGGTATCTACAGTCAACAAATAGTATGGATTATCCTGCAACATTTCAATCGTTTTTGCTCCGTATATTTCATAGAGTTGACGGCTCCAACGATTACTCATATTGTACTTAGCAAAAAAGTCATTAATTTCCTGGAGAACCCCTTCCCCAAGCAATACTTTGTACAGTTCTTGCTTTGTTTTAAGCGCTACATTAGGAACTTCTAATAGCTCCATAGGATTCTCTTTTTTTAGAATCTCTAGAATCGAAATTCCAAAATAATCCAACAGTTTTTCTAATGATTTAGGCCCTAAGCCTTTCACTCCCAAGCTTTCTAAATATCGTCTGGCTCCCGCCAAGGTATCTGGCATCACACGTTGTATGCTTTGGACGGAAATCTGCTTGCCATATTTTTTATGGATTACAACTTTTCCTTTAACTTCTACCTCTTCCCCTACCTTAGGAGGCGCTATATTACCTGCACAAGTATGAGTATCTTCTTGGTAATCCCGTAATACAAATACGCAATAATTCTCTTGAGGAGACTTATAGATGACACGGTAAACCGTTCCTAATAGTGTGATCATAGGGATGCATTAGGTAAAGCAGAAATGACAGCTTGCACCACATCTGCTACATTGCTGATGTTTTCAATTTTAATATGACTCACACGTTCATAAATCGGTTGACGTTCTTCATATAAGCGGAAAATATATTCAATACTTTCTTTCAATAATGGACGAATTTCCATATCTAAATCATCAAGAATTTGTTTTACATCACGTTGAATCAATACCACATAACCAGATTCACGCATCAATTCAGCCGTGGCATCACACAATACCGTACCACCGCCTGTAGCAATGACACTGGCATTTTTTTTGCTCACCAAATCTTGAATGACGTTAAGTTCTAATTGATGGAATTCATCTTCTCCATCATGAATAATAATATTTTGGATAGATTTTCCAGTACGCTCTTGAATTTCTGTATCCACATCAAAAAACTCTAATCCCAATGCTTGCGCTAAGGCTTTACCTATGGTTGTTTTACCCGCTCCTGGCATACCAATTAAGAAAATATGTTGATGAATATGGTTCTTTTCATAATCTTTAGAAATACGAATTACCTCATTCATAAATTCTTTTGCATAATCTGCTAACTCAGGATTTTCCAATGCTTGTACAGCGGATTCAAGAATTTCCTGTTCTCTCTGTACATCATGAATTTTCATCTGATGCTCTTCTTTATACTTAGCAATATCTACGACGATGCTCAAACGTTCCTCAAACAATCGAATTAACTCTTTATTAATAGCATCAATTTTTTTGCGACTTTCTTGTAATTTCATGAACATACTCCTTAGAATTTTTTATAGATGGTACTATGTAAATGCTCTAATGCAAAGGTCTTATCATCTTCCATTTGATCGATAAGGGCTTGCAGAGAATCAAACTTAACTTCTCCTCGGATAAAAGCAAGAAATTCTACCGTAGCCACTTCTCCGTATACATCATCAGAAAAATCAAATAAATGAGTTTCAAAACGATGGTATTGATTGGTAAAAGTTGGATTATCTCCCATATTCCCCACTGCTCCGTACCATTTTCCTCCGATGTATACTTGGTTTACATACACACCATCAGCAGGCGCTGCCATAGTATCTGGAAAATGAAAGTTTAGCGTAGGGAATCCCAAAGTACGACCTCGTTGATCTCCTTTTACTACAGTACCTGTAAACCGATACGGGCGACCTAGCATTTGATTTGCCAGTTCAATATCACCACGTAAAATGCTACTGCGTATAGCAGTACTAGATATAGGCGCATCAATCCAATCATAGCGTACCAATTCTTGATCATGGACTTCAATAGATGGATATAATTCTCGAATCATCTTTGAATTTCCCAAGCCCTTATATCCAAAATTAAAATTTGCACCGACTACTATTTTCTGTACATCACGATGAGCACATAAACCATGAATAAAATCTTCCCCTGACTGAGCAACTAATTCTTGAGTCATGGGAAGTTCCAGCACATAATCAACACCCATAGTCTTTAACATATCATACCGTTCTTCTCGTTGTAACAAACGAGGTGGAATTTGTTTCGGTTGTAATATAGTAAATGGATGTGCATCGAAGGTAACAATCACAGAAACTCCATGACAAGCTTTTGCGCTGTCACAGACTTCCTTAATAATCGATTGATGACCTAAGTGCAGTCCATCAAAGGTTCCCATTCCATATACTATGGGTTCCTGTATCGTATCTAACTCTGATATCGTATATAAAATATTCATACTAATCCTTATCTTTTGAAATGTGAAATAGAACTTTTATTTCAGTGTACTCTTTATTATAACACAACCGTAGACTATAGAAAGTGTATACATGTATTTCTCTGAAAGAAATACAATATCTCTACATACCGATCTATCAGGAATCTCCTATTCACTAAGATACCCAAGATATAAGACGTTTTGTAATCAAATAGCATACACAAGAAAATGGCCAGGCTCCCTTAAGGTTCCTGACCATTTTTTAATCATATGCTATATGTATATATTTTTCTCCACTTTCAATGTGTTATCCAAGCGTCGCAAGATACTCATAAACCCATTTGCATCATAGGCTCTTACTAATGTATCTACTGGGATCCCCTCTGGTAACACACAGAAAGTTCCATGTGGTTTCACTGTATGGACTGGTACTTGTTTGCCCTGTACTAATCGAGTGCGATTGATATCGTTGATATACACTGCTGGCAAATGATCCAACAGGGTATCCACTGGTTTCACCGCTTGTTCTCCTAGTGTCTCTAGTTCTGAGATGGTCACTGAGTGCTCGATCTGACAAAGCCCCACTTCTGTGCGACATAATTGTGTCATCATGCCACACATCCCAAGTTGCTGGCATATATCCCGTAACAAGGCACGCACATAGGTGCCCGCAGAACACCGTACACGAATGGTAAAGAATGGAAATGCATAGGCGAGTAACTCAATGTCGTAGATCTGAATCAAACGAGCTGGTAATTCAAATTCCACCCCTGCACGGGCTAAATCATAAGCGCGTTGCCCATTGATTTTGATGGCAGAATACTTTGACGGTCGTTGTTCAATCGAACCTTGGAAGGACTGCACTGCTTGTTCTAGTTCGACCCAACTAGGAGGCTCAGAAATATCCATAGTCCGTAGCACATTGCCTGTGCTATCTTCTGTATCTGTTTCAACACCAAATTTACATTCTGCTACATAAGTTTTACCAATGGATTCCGTATACTCAATGGCTCTCGTCGCTTTTCCTACAAAGATAGGCAACACTCCGTACGCCAATGGATCTAAGGTCCCACTGTGACCGATACGTCGTTCTTTCAGAATGCGTCGACAAATGCCGATGGCGTCATGGCTCGTAATACCTGGTGGCTTAATTAAAGAAATAACTCCATCCATTAATCAATCACCGCTAAGATTTGTTCCAATGCTTCGTGGATAGGACTTTCGATGGAGCAACCGGCTGCTCGAATATGACCACCGCCGCCAAAGTAACTAGCAATTTGATTCGCATCTCGCACTTTGGAACGAATGCTGGCACGTGTCAAGGTTTCCGTTTTAGATTTCAACACGATGGCCACGTCCACACCCTTGATATTTCGAATCATGTCCACAAACCCATCGGTATCATCCCCAATGCGTTCCATCAAAGGCAATGTTAACGACATAGATACCACTTGCCCATCATGATGAAAAGCTACATTGTCTAACACTTCTTTCATCACCTCGATGCGACCTGGTTCCACCATTTCTATGGCTTCAGAAATCACATGTGGCTCTGCTCCCGCTTGTAAACATAGACCTGCCATCTCCATCGTATGTGCTGTTGTATTAGAGAATTTAAAGAACCCTGTATCTGTAGCCATAGCCATGTACAAAGCTTGTCCCATCGATTGAGTGATTTCCCAATTCCATATCTTACATAGGTACGCCACGGTTTCTCCAGTAGAAGAAAAATCAGGACGTAAATATAAGCCGTCTGCAAATTCTGTATTAGAAATATGGTGGTCTATATTAAAAGTAGGTGCACTCACTCGTACACCTACTTCTCCAATTCGTTCAAATGTGCTAGCGTCCAAAATGAGTAGCATATCGGATGTATAACCGTTTTCTAAACTTTCAATAGGCTCAATCTTAGAGCATAGAGGAAGAAAAGAAAACTTTTCAGGAATTACATCATCAACTACCATACGAACTGCTTTCCCTTGCGTTATCAAGGCTTCATACATAGCAAGCATAGAGCCTATAGCATCTCCGTCGGGACTAACATGAACAGTAAGAAGAATGGAATGGGCTGTATCAATCGATGCTTTTAGTTGATCAATACTAATTTTCGCCATTATTTTCCTCTTCTTTAATAGAATTTAATAAGCCTTCAATGTGCATGCTGTAATCTAAGGATGTATCTGCATCAAAAGCAATGCTAGGAATGTGGCGCAATTGAAGCACCTTTCCTAGTTCAGAACGGAAATAGCCAGCGCTTCTGCGCAAAGTCTCTAAGGACTGTTGTTTCTCCGGCTCACTGCCGAACAAGCTCACATAGATTGTAGCTTCTCGCAAATCACCAGTGACACGCACATCGGTTACAGTGACAAATCCGATGCGAGGGTCTTTCAACCCACGCAATAAGATTTGACTTGCTTCTTGTTTAATAAACTCTTGTAATTTTCGTACACGAACTTCGCTCATGGATACCTCCTATAATTCTGGGGCAATTTCTTCCATTTTGTACGCTTCGATCACGTCGCCTTCTTTCACATCGCGGTAACGTTCCAAAGAAATACCACATTCAAAGCTTGTGGCTACTTCTTTCACTTCATCTTTGAAACGGCGCAAGGAATCAATATGGCCTTCATGGATAACGATACCATCACGGATTAAGCGAATTTCAGAGTTATTTGTGATTTTACCTTCCGTTACATAGGAACCTGCTACGATAGCTTTCGGCGTAGAAATGACTTGGCGAACTTCTGCACGGCCTAGGATAACTTCTTTAAATTCAGGAGTTAACATACCACGCATAGCTGCTTCGATTTCATTGATTGCATCATAGATGACACGGTATGTACGAAGGTCAACACTTTCTTTTTCTGCTTCTTTACGTACATTCGCATCTGGACGTACGTTAAAGCCGATAATAATCGCACCCGATGCAGAGGCTAACATAACGTCAGATTCGTTGATAGCACCTACTGCACTGTGGATAATATTGATGCGTACTTCTGGGTTTTTAATGCCCTCTAAAGATTGACGTAATGCTTCTACAGAACCTTGTACGTCACCTTTGATAATAATATTTAAGTCTTTCAATTCCCCTTGTTGCATTTGGTTGAACAAATCATCAAGAGTGACTTTTGTTTTCGCATTCATTTCAGTAATGCGTTGTTTTTCAATACGTTTTTCTGCAATGGAACGAGCTTCGTTGTCATCTACAGCGAATATCACTTCACCAGCTTGTGGCACATCAGATAAACCTAAGATTTCCACAGGCATAGATGGGCGAGCTACTTTCACTTTTTCTCCACGTTCATTCGTCATAGCACGTACTTTACCGTAGGCTACACCCGCAAGGATCGTTTCTCCTACACGTAAGGAACCTTTTTGTACCAATACTGTACATACAGGACCACGGCCTTTATCTAGTTGTGCTTCGATAACGATACCTTGTGCCTTACGGTTAGGGTTCGCTTTCAATTCTTGTACTTCTGCTACCAACAAGATAGTTTCCAATAAATCTTCAATACCTTGACGTTGTTTCGCAGATACAGGAACCATGATTGTATCACCGCCCCATTCTTCTGGTAACAAACCGTGTTCAGACAATTGTTGTTTTACATGGTCAGGGTTCGCACCTGGTTTATCCATTTTATTGATAGCTACGATAATTGGCACTTCTGCGGATTTAGCATGGTTGATAGCTTCGATGGTTTGTGGCATAACACCGTCATCAGCAGCTACCACAAGGACTGCGATATCCGTGGATTGAGCACCACGCAAACGCATCGCTGTGAAAGCTTCATGGCCTGGTGTATCAAGGAATGTAATTTTATTACCTTCATAGCGAACTTGGTAGGCACCGATATGCTGCGTAATACCACCTGCTTCAGAAGCTGTTACATTTGTAGAACGAATCACGTCCAACAAAGATGTTTTACCATGGTCAACGTGACCCATGATGGTAACAACTGGTGGACGAGCTTGTAAGCTTTCTGGGCTATCCTCGATTTCGATGATTTCTGTAGGATCTTGTTCAGGTTCTACTTCTACCACTTCCACACCGAAATCTTCTGCTAACACCATAGCAGTTTCTACATCAATTTCTTGGTTGATGGTAGCCATAACACCTAACATCATCAATTTTTTAATGATTTCAGATACTTCACGGCCCATTTTTTCAGCCAATTCTTTAACAGTTAATGGCCCAGACAGTTCGATAGACGTAGCAATCGCTGCTTCAGCCTTACGGCGTTCTTCTTCTTTTTGCTTGATGTGTTGCTCATTACGTTGTTTAACTTTATTTTTGTTTTTTTGCAATGCAGAAGATACTAAAGATTGTGTACGTTCACCTTTTTTACCTTTTTTATCTTTTTTATTACGTCGCTCATTGCGATTTTCGTTACGATGTTCAGATTCAAAACGGCGATTTTCTTTTTGACGATCCACTTCACGGCTTGCTTGACGATCACGACCTTCTGGTTTCGCTGTTATTGCTGGATCCACCTGTGGAATTTCTAAACGACGTTCACGACGTTGTCCATCATTGCGACGCTCATTATTACGATCGTTACTACGATTGTTATTACGCTCATTATTGCGGTCGAATCTGCCACCATTGTTAGGACGATTACCGCCATTGCGATTATCTTGACGTTGATCATTGCGCCCCTCTGGACGACGACCATCACGGTTTTGACCATTTCGTTGGTTAGAACGATTGTCTCCGCGGTCATTTCTGTCATTGCGTTGATCGCGTTGACCATTGTTTTTACCATCACGATTGAATGGGCGGTCACGCTTTTCACCACGATCATTACGATGATTTCTATCTTGTTTAGGTCCACGTCTTTCACCATCTTCATTGCGACGGTATTCGTGTACTTTCTTTTGCGGTGCTTGCTGAGTTACTTTTGGTGCTTCACTTTGTGCTTGTTTAGCGCCACCTACTAACGATTGTTTAATCATAGATACTTGTGAATCCTCCACTGTACTCATATGGCTTTTCACTTCTACATTGTGCTTTTTTAAAGCATCAATCACTACTTTATTTTCTACACCTAGGTCTTTTGCTACTTCATATACTCTTTTTTTGGACATCTACATTCCCCCTCTACTGATTCTTATCTATTTCAGCTAGCAAGGATTTAGCAAATCCAGCATCATTTACTAATATAACTGCTCGCATTTCTTTTCCCAATGCTCTACCTAGTTCCTCTTTGGTCCCTACTAAACGAAGGGGCACCTGATGAGACTCGGCTAAGTGCATATATTTTTTAGCATTATTCTGCGCACAATCTTCTGCCATAATCAACAGTGGATAGGCTTGCCGCTTCATGGACCGTTCCACTACAAAATCGCCTGATAATAAGCGACCTGCTCGCTGTGCTAATCCTAATATATTCAACACTTTTTCTTTATTCATGGGATATTTGTTCCTTTAAAGATTCATAAATTTCTTGTGAAACTTTATGTTTTAACGAACGCTCTAATCGTTTGGCTTTATACGCCATGTCTAGGCATTCTACTTTCATTTCCATATATGCTCCCCGTCCAGGGGCTTTACCTGTGGGGTCAATAGAAATCTCTCCCGTTGGACTCAACACAACACGTGTTAACTCTTTCTTGGGAAGAAGTTCTCCACATCCCACACATACTCGCATAGGCTGAGACTTCTGTTTCATATTAGTCTTCATCTCCAAAAGCATCCAAGGAAATCATATCATCAGATTCCACATATTCACCGGCTTCAGCGGCTTGTGTTTCACTTTTAATATCGATTTTCCAATTTGTTAATTTCGCTGCTAAACGAGCATTTTGACCTGCTTTACCAATAGCTAATGAAAGTTGGTAATCTGGCACCACAACAGAAGATGTTTTTTCTTCATCACGAGCTACTACGCTTACTACTTTCGCTGGGCTTAAGGCATTGGCAATGTATACCGCTGGATCTTCATCCCATTTCACAATATCGATTTTTTCGCCATTTAGCTCATCCACGATATTTTGTACACGTTGTCCTTTAGGACCTACACAAGCGCCTACTGCATCTACTTCTTCCTCGCGAGATACAACAGCGATTTTAGAACGCATACCTGGTTCACGAGCTACCGATTTCAATTCCACTGTACCTTCTGCAATTTCTGGTACTTCTAATTCAAACAAGCGCTTTAATAGACCTGGATGTGTACGGGAAATCATGATTTGAGGCCCTTTTGTGGTCTTTTTCACTTCCACAATATAGCATTTAATGCGGTCTCCCACAGCATAGCTTTCACTAGGAATTTGCTCAGATACAGGTAAAATCGCCTCAGTTTTTCCTAGATTAATGAATACATTTCGACCCTCAATGCGTTCTACCAAACCAGTCAAAATATCGCCTTCACGGTTGGAATATTCATCATAGACAATGTTGCGTTCTGCTTCTTTCAAACGTTGAATCAGCAATTGTTTTGCCGTATGGGCTGCACTACGACCGAAGTTTTTTGGCGTTACATCCACTTCGATAATATCGCCGATTTCCATACGTTTGTCTAATTGACGAGCATCTGCTAAGGCAATTTCTACTTCCTCGTTTTCAGGCGTGTCCACTACTGTTTTCTTAGCCAACACTTTATAATCGCCTGTTTCACGATTGAAATAAATGTAGGCCTCTTGATTTGCTCCTACCTCTTTGCGATAGGCTTGTAATAATGCCACTTCAAGAGAATCAAAAATAATCTCTGGTGCCACACCTTTTTGTTTAGTAACTGCTAATACCGCTTGTACTAATTCTTGACTCACTGGTTTCCTCCCCTAAAAATCTAAATGTAAACGAATTTGTGCAATCGCTGCACGTTCTAGGTCAATACGTTCTTCTTGCACCTGAATGGTGATGAATTCATCCGAATAGCCTTGCAAAGATCCTGTGTATTGCTTTTTACCATCTATGGGTTTAAACAACTGAATATCTACATCACGTCCATGGTATCGAATGAAATCTTTTTCTTTCTTCAACACACGGTCCAATCCTGGAGAAGATACTTCTAACAAGTAATTCTCTTTGATTGGGTCTTTTGCATCCAATACTTCGCTTAATTTTTCACTGACCATTTGGCAGTCATCTAAATCGATGCCTCCCTCTTTGTCTAAAAATACGCGCAAGTACCATTCCCGCTCATGCACGTATTCCACATCCACAAGCTCTAACTCCGTAGACTCTATAATCGTTTCTACTACTTCGGACACAAATTCCTCTACGGCGTCACGTTTCATCTTATCCCCTCCTTGCCACAGTATAAGAGAAAGAGTGAGCCGCAGCTCACTCTTTTAATAGATTCTATAAAAGTTAACTCTAGTATACCACAACTAACTAAAAATAGCTACAGTAAACCGTTGCGTTTTAACGCTTCTTCCCACTCTGCTTCTTTAAATCCAACAAGCACTGTATCTTCTAAGACCAAAATAGGACGTTTTACCAACATACCATTGGTTGCCAATAAAGCGAGTTTTTCATCCTCTGTCATAGTTGGCAACTTATCTTTGATTCCTTCTCCACGATAAATTTGACCAGATGTATTAAAGAAAGCTTTAATGTCTGCTTTTTTACTCTTCGGATACCATACACCTAATTCTTCTGCGGTTGGGTTTTCTTCTTTAATATCACGATGGGTATAGCTAATACCATGATCATCTAAATATTTTTTTGCTCGTTTGCAAGTCGTACATTTTGGATATTCAATATATAACATAATCTGTCCTTTCTATTGTTCTGTGTTACCATTACAAAACTTTTCTTTTAATACTTTCAATAAAACTTCTGTCATTTCACTAGCCGCAAAGACATACTCTTTTAATTTACCTCGTTCCTCTGCCACTTTCATAGCCGACACTTCAAAAGGGTCTAACACCACCGATAATACCGGTGTTTGATCTTGTTCCATTTCCTTCGTTAAGTATCCCGAGATACTTTCACCTTCCGTAGGCTCAAATCGTTCAACTTTTACGATGGGGCAATATTCATACATCAATTTGCGAAGGACCATCATAAAGTAGGCTTTATCTTTCACAAATTGTGTTGCTTCCTCTTTAGTCATACTAAAAATATCTACTTTCACGCGTTCCGTTTCACCCTGTGTTGACATAGGATTATTCCCCTTTCGCCGCTAAGAAGGCTAAATAACAACGTTTTGCTTCGTAAATATCGGCCTTGCTCGTCACCTCCCAAGGAGAATGCATACTAAGCACAGCTACGCCACAGTCGATTACATTCATACCATAGAGAGCCATGATATACGCAATGGTACCGCCTCCACCAAGATCTACTCGGCCTAATTCAGCCGTTTGGTAAGAAATATTATCTTGATCCATCAAATAACGAATACGAGCCATGTATTCAGCGTTAGCATCATTGGAGCCACTTTTACCACGAGAACCAGTAAATTTGTTAAATACTACGCCACGTCCCAAGAAAGCGGCGTTTTTCTTCTCAAAAGCACTTGCATAAAGTGGATCAAAGCCGGCACTTACATCGGAAGACAACATATGACTATTGGATAAAGTACGTCGTACTGCTAATGGAGAAGTATGACCCATAGCTTCTAACAATTCTGCCATGAAGTTCTCAAAGAAACGAGATTGCATACCTGTAGCACCAACGGAACCGATTTCTTCCTTGTCTACCAATAAAGTACAGGTAGTACGGCTTACGTTCTCAGTTTCTAACATCGCTACTAAGGATGTATACGCACATACACGGTCATCTTGTCCATAGCCTATGATCATAGAACGGTCAAAACCTAATTCTCTCGCTGCACCAGCTGGTACAATTTCAAGCTCTGCGGATAAGAAATCTTCTTCTTCAAAACCATATTGCTCTTGTAGTACTTGCAACACATAGGCTTTCACGCCATCTTTTAGTTCGCCTTTCACAGGACGGCTACCAATAAGAAGATCCAATTGTTCTCCTTCTACCACTTTGGCAGCTTTTTTCTCCATTTGTTCCTGTCCCAAATGTGGCAATAAGTCAGTTACACAGAACACTGGGTCTGTTGGGCTCTCACCAATGGCAAGATTGATGACAGTGCCATCACGCTTTACCACTACCCCATGGATCGCTAGTGGCATGGTCACCCATTGGTATTTTTTGATGCCCCCATAATAATGTGTATCTAATAGTGCTAAATCGCTATCCACATAGAATGGATTTTGTTTCACGTCTAATCGTGGAGAATCAATATGAGCCCCTAAGATATTCATCCCCTGTTCAATCGGTTCTGTGCCGATGTTCACCATAGCTACCGCTTTTTTCATGTGCACATAATAGACCTTATCTCCTGCTTTCAGCGTAGTACCTTCTTTGATAACACTGTCCATATTGCGATATCCAGCTGCTTCTGCAGCCTCCACAATTTGATCCACACATTCGCGCTCTGTTTTACCATGATCTAGAAAATGGCGATACTTCGTTGCTAAAGTATCAATCTCTTGTAATTGTTCTTCTGTATATTCATGCCAAGCATTTCTACGTTCCATACTTAGCTCCTTTCTTTTCAAATTTTACTATTTATTTTTTACGTGCATATAATTCACGCAATCCTTTAGGTGCATTGGTGACCATTTTGGAAACATAATAGCGTTTTCCTAAATGCTTGCTAATAGATTTTCCTACATACCAGTGGACCCCAAAGGTGCCATGTTCCTTGCAAGATCCCATCGATAAAAAGCGATGTTTTACCACTCCCACGATAGGGTCTAAATGCAAAGGCTCCTTACAAACAGGGCATGCAGTTTTCGCCCGATTGCTTTGCCGGAATATACGTGGCATGGTCACAATGGACTCAAATATTTTATGTTCATGCCGTGAAAGCCCATAAAAACACCGTTGTTTTCCTTGTTTATCTCGCTTCTTTTGTAAGGCTTCTAAAAATGGAAATCGTTGGCATACCATGGCAGTACAAATGGCATCATGTAGTCCATTATGGGCTTGTAAATTCGGCGCTTGCACTTGCATCTCATCCATCGCTTTTTGCAATGCATATTGTTGACTACAATCGTGCATCGTTTTTGCATATAAAGATTGCGCATCAAACCAAGGTACTTCTTGATGTACATGAACCTTATGGCAAAATGCATTGTCCATCAGCATATTGATATCATCAGGCCCCCAAGACACTAATATACCATCGGGGCCAACAAAACGTAAAAACTTTTCGCACCCACGTCGGAAAGATACTCCTTCTTTACGCAATTTATCCATCGTAATATGGGTTAACTTCTCCACCGAATGATGCATAATAGGTAGAAATTTAGGAGTAATAAATACTTCAAATTGGTCTACAATTTGCAGACTTTCATCTAGTTTTACGGCACCTATTTGTATAATTTCACCAATGAATGGAAATCCTGAGCGCCGTATCATATTCGGTTCTAATGTATAGGGCTGGTTCCATTCCAAGTCAAATACAATATAGTGCATCCTTACTTCATACCCTTTCTCTCTAACATCGCCCGTATGCCTGCTAATACAGATTCCTCAGAAATGACAGACAACCCTTTGTAGTTGACCTCTTTTAAAACCTGTTTCATATTTTTATTTACATCATAATGATCCATAGACTCTAAGACTACAGCTTTCTTTGTGAAAGGCCCATACAAGGCTGGATTCGACGGACCATACAGCGCCACAATAGGTACCCCTTGGCTCACCCCTACATGCATAGGACCTGAGTCATTTGTGACCAAGCAGTCGCATCGTTTCATGGCTGCTGCCAATTCTCCAATGCTAAATTGTCCCGTTCCCTTAATGGCAGATTCTGTCATTGTATCTAGCACGTCCTGCACCATATCTTCATCCATGGGGCCACCGAAGAATACTATTTTATATCCTTCTTTTGCTAAGGTGTCTGCAATATGAGCAAATCGTTCCTTGGGCCAACGTTTTTCTGGTACAGCACTACCAATATTGAACCCAATAAGGCAATCCGTTTCCGTCACTCCATGAGAGGCATAAAATGCTTGCACCTTTTCATCCCACTCCGGACTAGTAAAGATTTCTAATCCTTCATGTTCCACCGTATATCCTAACTGTTCTAGCACATTCATATACATCTGCGCAGCATGCACCGTTTTGCGGTTCAACCGGGTTACCTTCGTCATAAACGGACGGAACAAAAAGTGACTCATTCCAGTGGTCACCTTAGCGTTCAATTTCCAAGCTAAATAAGACGTTCGCTCATTAGGATGCAAGTTGATCACAACATCCACAGGACCCTGACTGCGAATCTCTTTAGCAATTTGATTCAACCCACCAATACTATTATGGATCCCCTTTTTATCTACTTCTACTAGAGCATCAATATAAGGATTATGACGATATACATCTGCCAACTTTTTATCAATCACATAGGTAATATGGCTGTGAGGCGCCAACTTTCTAAGAGCATGGATAAACGGTGTGGTGAGCACCACATCGCCTAAATGCATTAAGAAGGTTACCACAATCCGTTTTCCATCTAACTCTATCATAAGTTCCTCATTTCTTTCACTGTATCAAATACAGTGTCCACCGTAATCTGTGCCATACATTCTGAATCTTCCACTAACGGCTGTTCTAGCGTCGCTCGTGATGTAGGTGAAACAATCATATGAATATGATCGCCCCCATAAGGACCTGTCCGTTCTGGGCAAGTAGTCCCAAACAGAGCAATCAACGGTACTTTTAAAGCATTAGCAATATGCAAAGGCCCCGTATCGGCACTGATGTACAAAGCACTGTGACGAATGACCTCAATGAGTTCTTTCAAGTTCGTATCACCAATGAGATTTACCACATTGTTACTGCCGACGCCGTCCACAATGGCACGACCTTTGTCCACATCCTCTTTAGCACCAATGAGCACCACCGTCTCACCTGCTGCCACCAATCGCTTCCCAAGCTCCACAAAATGAGAAATAGGCCACTCTTTCACTGCCCAACGCGCCCCTGGAGCCATGACAATATAGGGATTTTCAATAAAGGCCCCTCTAGCATTTAACTTCTGTGTCACCGCAGTTTCTGCCTCTGTGAAAGTCGGCAGCGGGAATGCGATGTCATCTACATCACAGCCCAAGGCACGAGCCGTATCTAAATAGCGCTCGATAACGTGATTCATTTTATGGTCACCTACTAGCGCTGTATTCACAAGCCAACTTCCTTCACGAAGTTCCCAATAAGCATAGCGTTTCTTCGCACCACTAAGACCAGCCACAATGGCACTTTTCGCAATGGATTGTAGATCTAAGGAAATATCAAAGTTTTTTTCATGTAGTAACTTCCATAATTGTTTCCAATAGGAAAGCCGCTTTAATTTTTTCTTGTCTATGATGATGATTTCATCCACCCAAGGTTTGAGAGGGATAACATCCTTAAACTGTTCATGAACGGCCCATGCAATATGCGCCTTCGGATATTGTTGACGCAACGCATACAGCGTTGGTAAGGCATGAATAATATCGCCTAGAGAACTCATTTTAATGATTAAAATTCGTACATCTTCTTTCATACTCCAGCCCTTTCACTTACCACTATCTATACTTTATTAGTATACCATAATAT
>CAUVRW010000001.1:0-18964 GCA_963554425.1 uncultured Veillonella sp. | reverse complement strand
GCGGTGCAACGTGTAGCTGATGTCATTGCATCAGTAGCAATGAAGGAGGCATAAATGAATCGTTATAAACAACTATTGGCGTTTGTATTGCCATATAGAATGCGACTCATCTTAGGGATTTTTTGTATGATTGCCGCTGCCATGGGATATTTGGTAGTACCATGGTTAATCCGAAATGTAGTGGATGGAGTATTGCAAGATAAAGACTTAGGCTTATTAACGTTAATTGTTGTCGCCATCTTAATCATTTTCTTGCTTCGTGGATTTGCTACATATGGGCAAAACTATACGATGGCTTATGTAGGGCAACGTGTGGTTATCGATATTCGTGAAACCTTGTTTAAGCATTTACAAAAGTTAGACCAAGCTTATTTTGACCGCCGTAAAACAGGGGTTATTATGAGTAATGTTACGAGTGATGTAGGTGCTTTGCAACAAGCTATTGTGGATAACCTTATATCCTTTATGACAGAGGGGGTTACCTTAGTAGGGTCCTTAGTATTCATGTTTTACTTGGACTGGAAACTATCCCTTTTAACATTGATTATTGTACCTGTCGTGTTAGGATTAACCAATATATTTGGTAAAAAATTGCGCTCTGCAGGCCATGAGGTACAAGGTAGAACAGCAGATATTACGGCATTTTTACAAGAAGTTATCTCCGGTGCTCGTGTGATTCGTTCTTTTGCTCGTGAAACATATGAATTTAAGCGATTTGAACAAGAGAACCTAAATAACTTTGATGCTGCTATGAAAGCTACAAAATTAACTGCTGTCATGGGACCTATGGTGGAATTTGCAGCAGCTATTGCTGTAGTCATTATTTTATGGTATGGCGGATATTCTGTAGTACAAGGTTATATTACAGCAGGATCCTTGATTGCATTCTTAATTTATGCCATTAATCTATCAAATCCTGTGAAACGCTTAACTCAGGTGTATGGTAACTTGCAAAAAGCGATGGCAGCCGGAGATCGTGTCATTGATATTTTAGAAACAGAACCGCATGTGAAAGAATCACCAACAGCAAAAGCATTAATAAACGTACAAGGAGATGTAGAGTTTGACAATGTACAATTTGCCTATGATGAAGATAATTTGGCATTAAAAGGTGTCAATTTAACAGTAAAACAAGGGCAAACTGTGGCGATTGTAGGACCTTCTGGAGCAGGTAAATCAACGATTGCCAATTTGTTACCACGTTTCTATGATGTGACAGGTGGCGCCATCCGCATTGATGGTGTAGATGTACGTGATGTAACATTTACATCCTTACGAGAAAATATTGGTTTAGTACCACAAGATACGATGCTATTCAATGCATCTGTACGTGAAAATATCTTGTATGGACGCTTAGATGCGACAGAACAAGAAATCATTGATGCAGCTAAAGCAGCGAATGCCTTTGAATTTATTGAAAAACTACCGAATGGGTTTGATACATTAGTAGGCGAAAGAGGTAATTCCTTGTCTGGCGGTCAACGTCAACGGATTGCCATTGCAAGGGCAATCTTGAAAAACCCTAGCATTTTAATTCTTGATGAGGCTACTTCAGCCTTAGATACTGAAAGTGAAAAAATTGTACAAGAAGCATTAGAACGATTAATGAAAAATAGAACGGCTTTAGTGATTGCTCATAGATTGAGTACCATTAAGCATGCTGATCATATAGTGGTCCTACAACAAGGCTGTGTTGTAGAAGAAGGCACACATGATGAATTATTAGCGTTGAATGGCTTGTACAGTCATTTATATTCTGTTCAATTTGCCGGAAAAGGATAAACTATGTACTGGATATATAATATACTTCTCATTATCTATTGGATTGGCTTAATACCAGTTATTCTCTATCGATTAGCCTTTGAAGAAGGATTCTACGAGCGTATTAAACAAAGTGCGGGATTTATGCCGAGCACATTGATGAAAAAAATAGAAGGTAAACGTGCTATATGGTTACATGCAGCATCTGTGGGAGAAATTGTAGCTACCAGTCCTTTGGTGAAGGATATAAAAAAGAGCTTTCCTGAGGCAGTAGTAGTTGTATCTGTAGTTACCGCTACGGGTCATGCTATGGCACGACGTATTATACCAGAAGCAGAAGGGATTATTTTCTTTCCTTTGGATTTACCTTTTTTAACACGAAGAATTTTGAACATTATAAAGCCTATTGCTATTTTACTAGTAGAAACTGAAATTTGGCCAAATTTTCTTCGTATTGCGAAAGATGAAGAAATTCCAGTAATGATGGTTAATGGCCGTATTAGTGATCGCTCTATGTCACGATACATGCATATCAAGTCCTTCATGCGAGATATGCTGGGATCCATTGATCGATTTTGTATGCAATCAAAGTTGGATGCAGAATATATTTCTGTACTAGGTGCAAATGTGAAAGAAGTGACTGTCACAGGGAATACTAAGTACGACCAAACCTATGCGACGGTTACGGATGAAGAAAAAGAACAATTACAACATGAATTTGGCTTTGGACATAATCATCCTATCATCGTGGCGGGCAGTACCCATAAAGGGGAAGAAGATAAACTGTTCCAAGCTTTCAAGGAAATTTTACAATCTTACCCGAATGCACGATTGCTCATAGCACCTCGTGAAATTATGCGTGGTAATGATGTAAAAGCGTTATCTCAAAAATATGGGCTTAAAGCGATTTGTCGCAGCACAATGACAGAACCTGTACACGAAGAAATTCCAGTGGTAATTTTAGATACTATTGGAGAATTAGGTCGTTTATATAGTTTAGGTGATATCATTTTTGTGGGAGGCTCTTTAGTCAAAACGGGAGGGCACAATATTTTGGAACCAGCCGCTCATGGCAAGCCTATTATTGTGGGACCTCATATGTTTAACTTCAAGGAAATCTACAGCTTATTAAGTTCCCGTGGGGCGTGTACAATGGTACATGATGAAAGTGAACTGTTAGAAGTGTTGCAAACGTTGTGTGCGAACGAAACTATGCGAGAAGATATGAGTCGTCATTGTTTGGAAGTAGTCTGTGAAAATCGTGGTGCTACACAACGTAATACAGAGGAGCTACGACGTCTTTTTGAGAGGTTTCACATTGTTCCTTAATCAGTTCATCTTAGTTTTAATATCCTAGGCTATACTAGAGGGATACGGAGGAGGTTTACTCATGAAAGGAGAACAACTCTTTAAACATATCATCAGCGGGCAGATGCAAGGCTCATTAGGAGATGCTCTGCGTGGTGGTTTAGAAAAGGCTAGTAAGGTCTATGAAAGAGTCGTAGAATATCGCAATGAACGATATAACCATCCACATAGAGTGTTACATATGCCAGTGCCAGTCATTAGTATAGGAAATATTACAGTGGGGGGGACAGGTAAAACACCGATGGTGCGCTATGTGTGTGAAGTGTTAGATACAGACCAACATACAGTGAGTGTCTTAAGTCGTGGGTACAAAGCGGATAATAATAAAAAACCCATCGTCGTATCTAGACAAGGGACGGTAGATGTGTCTTCTTTTATCAGTGGTGATGAAGCGTGGTTGTTGGCAAAAACATTACCTAATGCGAATGTCATTATTGGTTCTAAGCGTGTGGAGTCTGCGAAAATTGCCGTAGAAGATATGCACTCCGATGTACTTGTATTAGATGATGGCTTTCAACATCGAGCATTGGGCCGTGATGCAGACATTGTGTTGATCGATGCAAGTCACCCATTTGGCTATGGGGCGGTGTTACCAAGAGGTTTGTTACGAGAACCTTTGACGAACTTGAAGCGAGCTACTTACATTGTGTTAACGAAAACGAATCAAGTAGAACCAGAACAACTGGAAGCACTACGTGAGGAGATTCATTCCTTGGCACCTCTTGTTCCTGTAGCAGAAACCATTCATCAAACAGTGGGCTTTCAAACCTTGGAAGAATGGAGCCATAATGGGATGATTCATGACATTAGTAACTATGATGGGACTCCTTTATTAGCGATTAGCGGTATTGGACAACCTAGCTCTTTCATTTCTAATTTGAAAAGTTATGGATTCGCTGTACAGGATATGATGAGTTTTGGTGACCACCATGATTATAGTGAAGAAGATGTTGTGAAACTGTGGCAACATTGTTTTAAAACAGGGATTCAAGGCATTATTACAACGGAAAAAGATGCAGTGAAACTATCTCAAGTACGGGCCATCCGTGATTTGAAGATTCCTGTCTATGTATTAGTGATTGGCATCGAATTTACCAAAGGTGAAGACGATTTTAAATCCTATGTGTTGCAAATAGCAAAGGGGAAATAATATGCGTATAGCTTGTATTATTCCAGCGCGCTATGGATCTACACGATTACCGGGTAAACCCTTAGCGATGATTGGTAATAAACCAATGATTCAACGGGTCTATGAGCAAGTGTCGAAAGCGACGGAAATTCATGAGGTCATTGTGGCTACTGATGATGAACGAGTCTATGATGCTGTCACCCAATTTGGTGGACAGGTGATGATGACAAGAACGGATCATTTGACCGGCACTGACCGATTAGCGGAAGTAGCAGCTGCAAGAACTGATATTGATGTGATCATTAATGTGCAAGGTGATGAGCCACTCATTGATGCATCGGTTATCGATACATTGGCACGTCAATTTAAAGAAGACCCAACCCTACAAATGGGAACCGTAGGCTGTCCTTTGTTAGAAGAAGAATACAATGAGCCTAGTGCTGTAAAAGTCATCGTAAATCGCCTAGGGAATGCTATGTATTTTTCCCGATCCTTGATTCCTTACCCTAGACATGCATTTGTGGTCCCGCCATTGAAGCATGTAGGTATGTATGGATATAATCGTCAGTTCCTATTAAGCTATGCTAAGATGGAACCGACACCAGCAGAATTAACTGAATCCTTAGAACAGTTACGAGCTTTAGAGAATGGATATACCATTCGAGTGATTACTACAGACCAGCGTTTTGTTGGAGTAGATACACCAGAAGATTTAGAACGAGTGAATGAAATATTTCGCCAATTAGAAGCATAAACGATTTCGTTTAGAGAGGAGATACAATGAAAACAGTACAAGTAGGTAACCTCACACTTGGTGGAGGTAAAGGCTTATTTCTATTAGCAGGTCCATGTGTAATTGAGGGCTATGAACGTACATTAGAGATTGGTCGTCGTGCGAAAGCAATTTGCGATAAAGTGGGTATTCCTTATGTATTCAAAGCATCATTTGATAAAGCCAATCGCTCTAGCTATTCTTCCTTCCGTGGTCCAGGTCTCGTAGAAGGTTTAGAGATTTTGAAAGCTATCAAAGAAGAGTTACAAGTGCCGGTAGTGAGTGATATCCACGATATTACTCAAATTGATGCAGCTGCAGAAGTGCTAGATATTCTTCAAATTCCAGCCTTTTTATGCCGCCAAACTGACTTGGTGTACGGAGCAGCAGCGACTGGAAAATGCGTGAATGTGAAAAAAGGTCAATTCATGGCTCCTAAAGATATGAGCAATGTGTTGAAAAAAATGGAAGAATCTGTCAATCAAAATTTGATGCTTACAGAACGTGGTTTTAGTTTTGGCTATAACAACTTGGTTGTGGATATGAGATCTTTCCCAATTATGCGCTCTTTTGATTATCCAGTTATCTTTGATGCTACACATTCCGTACAACTACCAGGTGGGGCAGGTACAGCTTCTTCTGGACAACGTGAATTCGTGGCTAACTTAGCACGTGGTGCGGTAGCGAGTGGTGTGGATGGATTGTTCTTTGAAGTTCATGATAATCCAGAAGAAGCACTTTCAGATGGACCAAATATGTTATATTTAGATTCTTTAGAAGAATTATTAACTGATTTAGTGGCTATCGATAAAATCGTAAAAAAATAGTACAGATGTAAAGGATGCAGGTGAACTATGAAGATACTTGAACGAGCAGCACAGGTGCTCCAAGAAGAATCAAAAGCAGTGTTAGACTTAATTGAAACATTAGACCATCGTTTTGAAACGGCAGTAGAGTTAATCTTAGCCTCTAAAGGTCGCGTGGTCTGTACAGGTATGGGAAAATCTGGACATATTGCACGAAAAATTTCGGCTACATTAGCAAGTACTGGTACACCTGCATTATTTTTACACCCTGGTGAAGGGGTACATGGCGATTTAGGTATGGTTACATCTGATGATGTAGTACTGGCCTTCTCCAATAGTGGGGAAACTAGCGAAGTCATTAGTTTATTACCATCCTTGCGCCGAATAGGGGCTAAATTAATTTCTGTAGTGGGTAATCCAAGCTCTACATTGGGAAAAAACTCTGATGTAGTTTTGGTGGTATGCGTAGACAAAGAAGCATGCCCATTAGGATTAGCACCGACAAGTAGTACTACTGCGGCATTGGCATTAGGCGATGCCTTAGCAGTGTGTTTGTTGGATCAACATAAATTTACTCCAGAAAATTTTGCTGTATTCCATCCAGGTGGTTCCTTAGGTCGCAAATTATTGCTAACCGTAGAAAATATTATGCATAGTGGAGATGATAATCCCATTATTCATAAAGGGGCTACTGTACAAGATGCCTTATTTGTAATGACCAACAAAGGGCTTGGAGCAGCAAATGTAGTAGATGAAGAAGGTAAGTTAATCGGTTTAGTAACAGATGGAGATATTCGTCGCGGCTTAGATTCTGGATGTAATTTCCTAGTATGGTCTGTGGAAGATATGATGACAAAATCACCTCGTACCATTACAAAGGATAAGCTGGCAGCAGAAGCGCTTCACATGATGGAGAAAAATCAACCTAGACCTATTACCGTATTACCTGTTGTTGGTCAAGATGGAACAAGTCTTGGATTAGTACATATTACTGATTTGTTGCGAAGAGGCATTGTGTAATGGCGATACGTTGTTTAGCCTTAGATGTGGATGGTGTTCTTACGAAAGGTGAGATTGTCTATACATCTAGTGGAGAAGAAATCAAAGCATTTCATGCAAAAGATGGATTAGGATTAGCCTTAGCACACCGGATGGGATTGCAAACTGCAATTATTACGGGCCGCATCTCTCCTATGGTAGAGCGAAGGGCAAAAGAATTAAACATTTCTCATATCCAAATGGGAAGTCATAATAAGAGTGCAGGATTACAAGAGCTCTTACATACACTGGATTTAGAGGCTCATGAAGTAGCCTATATGGGCGATGACCTCAATGATTTAGGCATTATGTCTAAGGTGGGGTTAGCTATGACACCACAAGATGGTGTATCAGAAATAAAAAAAGTAGCTCACCATATTTGCCAAGCCAAGGGTGGCGAGGGAGCTGTGCGTGAAGCAGTTGAGTATATTTTAAAACAAGAAGGACTTTGGGAGGATGCGGTACGCTCATATCGTGAAGAATCTTACCAAGTAGGTCAGTAGAAAGGAGGCTTTCATGGCAGGAGAATGGCAATATACAGCCTTAAAAACGATTAGTAAATTAGTTTGTACATTACCCTATTCTACAATCTTATCCATTGGAGCATCTCTAGGACCTTTATATAGATTAGTAGGTAAAAAACAGGTCAAACGAGGATTACATAATCTGATGATTGGCCTTTCCATAGATGAAAAAGAAGCAGATGCCATATTAGGACGACTCTTTAAAAACTTGGGACGTTCTGTTATGGAAACACTATATATGCCCAATTTGACACCTGAGTTCATAAAAGAACATATTGAAATGCGAGGGCTAGAACACCTAGATGCAGCTGTTGCGGAAGATAAAGGTGTTGTGATTTTAACGGCTCACGTAGGCAATTGGGAATGGATGGGAGCGGCCCTAGCGGCGCATGGATATCCGTCCACAACGATTGTAAAAAAGCAACCAAATGCTCAATTCACACGATTGATGAATGAATACCGAGAAATGGTAGGGTTAGAAGTATTTGCTCGTGGTGGTTCCGAAATGAGAGGAGCTGCACAAGCGATGAAAGCGAAGAAGCTATTAGGTTTCTTGGCGGACCAAGACGGATGGTATACAGGATTGCCGGTGATGTTCTTAGGGCAAGAGTCATCAGCGGTGACGGGGCCAGCATCGTTTGCAAAAAAATTCAAAGCTCCTGTAGTACCAGTCTTTACATCCCGTAAAGAAAATGGTCATATTGTTCATATTTTGCCAGCACTTCATTATAAAGATACTGGTGATGTGGAGAAAGATATGTTCCGCCTCACGGAAGAAACAGTTAAGATAACAGAAGCGTTTATTAAAGAACATCCTGATGAATGGTTGTGGTTCCAACATCGTTGGAATACAAAAATTCATGAAATTACAGATATTGAACATAAACTACAAGTGAGGGAGGCTGTGCATGAAGAACAATAAAAAACTTCTTCTCATGATTGTGGTAGGGATATTAATTCTCTTAGGTTTTGGATACTTCCTATATGGTGGTACCGATACGACATCGGTGGGGCCATCGGGTAATTCCATTAGCTTTAATGGTACAGAACTGAAAGAAGAAAAAAATGGACAACTCATTTGGTCTGTAAAAGCTGAGAAAATCAGTCTGGACCAAACTACGAAAGTCATCACTTTAGAAAATGTAACGGGTACCTTTCATAAAGATGGAACGACGCTGACTGTGAAGGCTCCGAAAGGACTCGTATCTAAGGATCATGGACAGATTACTTTATCAGGAGGTATTGAGGCAACTTCTAGTACAGGTGCTAGTCTCCGAACGGAAGGATTAGAGTATACTAGTAAAGAGCAGCTATTTAAGTCTACCTCAAAGTTTACCTATACTGATGCGGATACCACATTAGAAGGTGATGCATTAGAAGGTGATATGATTTTGCAACAGGTGACAGCAAAAGGTCATGCTAAATTAATTCGCAAGTAGGAAGGATATTCATGAAATTACAACATTTACTCATGGCAACCCTAATGGGAGGAGTCATGATGATTCCCGTATGGGCAGCAACAACGGATACCAATCCTGCGGGGAATGGATCCATAATGATTACTGCCGATCAGTTAACATATGACGGCATCAGTGGCCGTGCGGAAGCTAAAGGCAGTGTGGTCATTACAAAAGATGATAAAACTATGACAGGTGCCTCTGGTTGGTACAATACAAAAGGTGAAGAAGGATTTTTAACAGGTGGTGTGAGCATGATTGGTAACAACATGTCCATGGCAGCTAGTGAAGTACATGTCTTACATAATCACCAATTTGATGCGACAGGTAATGTACATCTACAGAAGGATGATCGTCAATTGTTTGGTGATCAAGTGAATTATAATACGGAAACTGGATATGGCGAGATTATTGGAAATGGACAATTAGTGATGGCAGATAATGTATTGACGGGTCAATATATTACGGCGTATACCAATCAAATATCTGCGACAGCTAAAGGGAATGTAACTTTATCTAGTGCCAGTCGTAATGTCAATGCTACAGCAGATGAGGCGGTGTACACGCAAACACCAAATCAGAATGATGGGGTAGCTTATTTAAAAGGTAATGCTAGGGCGGTTCAAAACGGGAATATCCTAGAAGCTCCAGAGTTAAAGATAGAACTTAGTGACAATAGTGCAGAAACGCTTGGTGGGCGTAGTACATTAATCATTACTCCAAAGTAAGGAGAGTTTATGTTTATTCAAACAAAGGATTTAGTGAAAACCTATAAATCAAGAAATGTAGTGGACAAAGTCAGTGTCCGTGTTGAAGAAGGCGAAATTGTAGGCTTGTTAGGTCCTAATGGTGCTGGAAAGACAACTACGTTTTATATGATTGTTGGTGTAGAAAAACCGACTTCAGGGAGTATCTGTATTGGCGATGTGGATGTGACCCACATGCCGATGTATAAGCGATCTGCCTATGGTATTGGATATTTGCCACAAGAGGCATCCATCTTCCGTAATTTAACAGTAGAAGATAATATCTTAGCCATGCTAGAAACCACCAATCTTTCTAAAGCAGAACAGAAGGATACAATGGAATCGTTATTAGAAGAATTTCATATCACTCACGTGCGTGACCGCTTGGGTATTCAGTTGTCTGGTGGCGAGCGCCGTCGTGTAGAAATTGCTAGAGCCATTGCTTTAAATCCTAAATTTATATTGCTAGATGAGCCTTTCGCAGGGGTTGACCCTATTGCAGTAGCAGATATTCAATCTATTATTCGCCATTTGAAAGATCGTGGTATTGGGGTACTCATTACAGACCATAATGTGCGTGAAACTTTGGGGATTGTAGATAAAGCGTACATCTTAAATAGCGGGACTATTTTATTAGAAGGTACTGCTGATGAAGTGGCTACTAGTGATGTGGCTCGTAAGTTTTACTTAGGTGATGATTTCCGAATGTAGGAGTGGGTATGAGAATTTTAGATAAATATATATTGAAAGCTTTCATAGGGCCATTCCTGTTTGGTATTTTTGCATTTACTAGTATCTTTATTGGTACGGGAACTCTATTTCGGATTGCTCAGTACATTACGGAATACGGAGCTAGTTTGTGGTCTGTGACCAGAGCTTTCTTACTAGCATTGCCGAATATCGTCATATTGACCTTCCCTATGTCTGTCTTATTAGGATCCTTGATGACATTTGGTCGATTAAGTGGTAGTAGCGAGATTATTGTCATGCGTGCAGGTGGTCAAAACTTCTTGCGTTTGGCTACACCAGTATATATTATGGCATTTTTAATTTCTCTGTGCTCTATTGGGTTCAATGAATATGTAGTACCAGCGGCGAACCATGCATATCAAACGATTATCCGCGAGGAAATTATGAAGCGTGCTACACCGCAAACACAGGAACATATTGTGTTGAAAACCTTGGCAGACAAAAAGATTAATACTTTAATGTATGCTGGGAAATATGATAGCTCTACTAAACTGTTATCCGATATTACGGTGCAACAATTTACAGATGGACAAGTGACACAAATTGAACGTGCTAAAACAGCGAATTGGAATGGTCAGTACTGGATTATGCATGACGGTACTATTTATGATATCAATGCATCCGGTGAGGGTATTGATCGTACATTAAAGTTTGAAGAACAAGTATTGCCAATTACACAAGATCCTGATAAAATTAGTCGTTCACAACGCAAACCAGAAGAGATGACTATCAAAGAGATTAGACAGCAAATCAAAGCAATGGAAGCTACGGGTGGCAAGATTACAGAATGGCAAATGGAAATGTATCAACGATTTACTATTCCTGTGGCAAGTTTTATCTTTGCCTTAGTAGGGGCACCATTAGGCTTGCAGAAACAACGTTCTAGTTCGTCTATTGGATTCGGTATCTCAGTGCTAGTTATCTTCATTTACTATGGTGTTATGACACTGTCGGGCGCCTTAGGTAAAGGTGGCGCTATACCACCGTTATTAGCAGCTTGGATCCCGAATACATTAGGTGTGATAGCTGGTTTATATTTAAACTGGAGAGTATCTAAATAAATAAGAGAGTATAGGGGGTAGCATGACATATACTATGTTATGCTACTCTTTTATATCTATTTCTAATAAGTATATTGAGACCTTTTCCTTATAACCATTGTAGTGTACTATGGATTTTGATATACTAAGTAAAGATATAGGACTAGTATTTGACATTGAGGTATACGACTATGTTAGTGGGACTACGAATTCTCCTCATCATTACGATTATGGGGGGATTAATTGCATTTTTAGGCGATAAAATTGGCACCAAAGTAGGAAAACGTCGCATGAGTTTGTTTGGGTTACGCCCTAAGCATACGTCTATCATTGTGACAATAGTAACGGGTATTTTAATTTCCGCAGCCACATTGGGTGTACTTAGTATTGCATCCAACAATGTGCGTACTGCTTTGTTCGGTATGGATAAACTGAAAGCCGAGATGGCGCAACTTTCAGAAGATATCGACAAAAAAACAAAAGCGTTACAACAAAGTAATGATGAATTGAATCAAAAAAATAAACAATTGCAAAAGGTACAAAGTGATGTACAAGCAACGGAACAAGAACTAGAAGAAACGCGAAGTGCTTTAGCAAACATGGGAGATCAATTGGTATCGATCCAAGATGCCTATGCAGAAGCTGAGCATAAGTTAGTGGCGTCCAATGCGGAAGTAGGTCGTTTAGAAGATGTACGGACGCAACTAGAAAGTCATGTACAAGACTTGCAAATAACAACAAAAGAATTAGAGGATGGTATCAATCATGTTCGTGAAGGCAATGTAGTATTCCGCAATGGAGAAGTCTTATCCCAAGCAGTGATTCGACCAGGCTTAGGGGAAGTGGAAAGCATGGCAGCCTTAACTAGTTTCTTGAAAGATACGAATCGTCTGATTTTGAATCGATTCCAAATGGAAGAGGAAAAGACAGTCATTTACGTAAGTCGAGATAATTTGAATGAAGTGGCAAAAGTAGTAGCCTCTACAGATAAACCATTGATGATTCGGGTTACCGCATCTGCCAACATTATTTATGGAGAACCAGCACTAGCAGAAATTCATGCATATCCTCATGATATGATTTTCAAAAAGGATACAGTTCTCTGGTCATCTTTAATAAATGGTGGTAACAGCGCACAAGATCAAGTGTTGGCTTTCTTAAAAGAAGTCAATGTAGAGGTAAAGAAACACGGTATCTTGCCTGATCCCATTACTGGCGAAGTGGGTTCTTTACCTGGCAATGAGCTGTTTACTACGATACGAAAAGTCGAAAATCAGCGTGGTCCTGTACGCTTAGAAGCTGTTACTAGAGAAGATACTTTCACTAGTGGGCCTGTACAAATTTTGCTTCGTGTCATTCCGGTAAATCAGTGAGGTGTAGACAATGGCATTGGAACCTTATGTATTGGCAGTTGATCCAGGGCGTGATAAAACGGGAATTGCGATTCTTACCAGAACATCTCAATTAATGATGATGGATATTGTGCCTACTGATTCCGTAATGTGTGAATTACAATCTCTGTTAAGGATGTATGCAGGGGTATCTGTTTTAGTTTGTGGAAATGGAACCAATCATAAAGCGGTAGGGACTATTGTAAAACATGTAGCAGAATCACAAGGAAAACTATTTAACTTTGTCAATGAAAAGCATACCACAGAAGAAGCACGGCGCCGTTATTTTGAAGTACATCCACCTACAGGGTGGCGTAAATTAGTGCCAAAGGGCATGTTATACCCTCCCGTTCCTGTGGATGATATTACGGCATGGATAATAGGAGAACGTTGGTTAGTAACAAATAAGGAGTGAGTATCCGAAGGATGAAAGAACACAAAAGTAGAAAGCGAAAATTAATGGATATGGCTATGCGCTACTTCATGATGATTATTGGTGCAGTCATTTATACCTATGGGTTAGATGTATTTCTCGTACCAAATCACTTGATTGACGGAGGCGTAGTAGGTATTGCCTTAATGGCAAGTAAGCTATCTGGCATTTCATTTAGCGTACTAGTTATGCTGATTAATCTACCATTTTTATACGTAGGATATATGCAGATTGGTAAAAGTTTTACCATATCTACCCTATTCGCCATAGCGTGCATTTCCGTATTTTCTGCTTTCATGCATCATGTGCCGCCTATTGTGCATGACCCATTACTGGCAGCTGTTTTTGGCGGAATTATCCTTGGCCTTGGGGTAGGGATTATTATACGAAATGGTGGGTCCTTAGATGGATCGGAAATTGTAGCCATCATCTTTGATAAAAAGAGCTCTTTTTCCGTAGGTGAAATCGTCATGTTCCTAAACTTCTTTATTTTAGGAGCAGCGGGCTTTGTATATGATTGGAATAGCGCTATGTATTCCTTGATTGCCTATTTCGTAGCCTATAAAATGATGGACTTAGTCATTACGGGTGTAGAAGAATCGAAAGGCGTTATGGTCATCACCGATAAATCGGAAGAAGTGGCTGATGTAGTGATGCATCGATTGGGGCGTGGTGTCACTTTGCTATATGGTGAAGGGGCGTATACAAAGACTCCAAAACGTATCATTTACTGTGTGGTAACACGGTTGGAATTAACAAAATTGAAAGATATTATTTATGAAGTGGATGACAATGCTTTCATCACCATCAATGATGTACATGATGTATTCGGTGGGCAGTTCGGCAAAAAATCAATTCATTAATCGATGATTACAAGATACGTATTAGTACGCATCCTTAGAATAGGAGGAACTATGGAAAAAGATACAGCCATAGGCAGTCAAATTTTGAAAGAAGCTCGTGAGTGGATACAAGCTATTATTGTGGCTCTTATTGTAGCCATGTTAACGCATATATTTATTGTGCAACCTACGAGAGTGTCTGGGGAATCAATGGAGGATACCTTACATAATGGGGACTTCTTGTTAATTAGTAAATGGTCTCATGTGATGCGAGACATACCCAATTATGAAGACATTGTCATCATTGATAGCCGGGTGCAACGAGAACGCTCTTGGAAAGATGATGTGATGGAACCGTTGATGAACTATGCTAGCGTGGTAGTTCCATCCTTGCAAGGACATGATGTGTGGGTAAAACGAGTGATTGGTCGCCCAGGTGATACATTAGAATTTAAAGAAGGACATGTGTGGAGAAATGGTACCAAGCTAAACGAGACGTATACTAAAAAAGAAACGATGAAGTTTGAACGCTCTTTACCAATTACTGTTCCAGAAGGACATGTATTTGTGATGGGAGACAATCGTAATCATTCTTCAGATAGTCGTTTTATTGGATTCGTACCAGCAGATCATGTGCTTGGTAAGTTAGCGTATCATATACGTAATCCATTCTAACTATAATAAAATATAATCATTTGGAATCCTGTGCTTTGGCATAGGATTTCCATATAGTCTAAGAAAGGTGGAGAGATAGATGGGTGAAGGTTTAATCTTAGTCAATACGGGAGATGGGAAAGGCAAGACAACAGCAGCTTTGGGCGTTGCACTGCGTTCAGCGGGCTGTGGTAGAAAAGTACTTATTTTACAATTTATTAAAAGTGGTGCGAATTATGGCGAATTAGCAGGCATTGATTTATTACCTACCGTAGAAATTCGATCCATGGGCAAAGGCTTTATCTTTCACAAGCAGGAAGAATCAGAAGAAAAAATGAAGGAACATCAACAAGCAGCCAAAGAAGCATGGGCTATGGTGGAAACAGAAGTGAAGTCTGGCCAATGGGATCTGATTATTCTCGATGAAATCAATTATGCCATTCATTATGGATTAGTAGATGTAGAGACAGTGGTAAACTTGCTGAAAACAAAACCGGAGAACTTGGACATGATTTTAACAGGTCGCAACGCACGTCCGGAGATTATTGAATTGGCACATACAGTCACAGAAATGAAAGTTATCAAACATGCATACCAACAGGGGATTAAAGCTAAACGTGGTATTGAATTCTAAGTAATACGGTTTACCTATGTATTTGAATACTAGATGTTGCAGAAAATAAAAGGCTTATGCAAAAACCACATCGAAAATCTTAAAAATAGTTCTTGCGTAAGTGCAGAAAAACAAGTACAATAATAGTGTACTAATTTAGTGCTTTACATGGAAAGGTTTCCATGTTTGGATATGATATTAATTCAAGGGGGTTATACCTATGGCTATCACAAATTATGTAAAAACAGCTGAATTTGCAACAGAAAAACACGTTCCAGTTATCACAGCACCTGACACTGTAAAAGCTGGCGAACGCGTAGTCATCGAATTAGAAGTGGGTAAAGAAATTGCTCATCCTAACACAGTAGAACATCATATTTCTTGGATCAAATTGTACTATGTAGAAGAAGGCACACAACTTCCTTACGAAGTAGCTCGTCTTGAGTTCAACGTACATGGTGAAGCACCTACAGGCGCTAACGAAGGTCCTGTACATGCAGAAGCAGCTGGTGTTGTTACAGCATCTTTCAAAAAATCTGGTCGTTTGATCGCAACATCTTACTGCAACATCCACGGCTTGTGGGAATCTGAAAAAGATATCGTTGTAGAAGGCTAATCTTAGACATATAACTGAATCGGTTATCATAAGGACTGTGTCCCTTACCTTGGTGAGGAACATGGTCCTTTGTTGTTATAGCGTGTTGGTGTATGATTTTGAGCGTATAGGCAACGTGTCAACATAGTCGTATATTGCATCATAATATCTACTATAAAAAGACAAATGTATAATAAAAATAGGAAAATGTTATAAAAATCCTTTACTTTACTAGCGTAGTATGGTAGATTAATATAGATATTGTTTTATACTTTAGTATCTTATAAATGAGGGATTGCAGTGGCATTAATAGTGAAAAAATTTGGTGGTAGCTCTGTGGCGACACCTGAAAAAATATTTAACATTGTAAATCGCGTGTTACGTGACAAACAACCAGAGGATCGTATTGTGGTGGTGGTTTCTGCCATGGGCGATACAACAGATGATTTGGTGAACTTGGCGAAAGAAGTAACTTCTATGCCATATGGTCGTGAAATGGACCGTCTTCTTTCTACAGGAGAGCAAGTAACGATTGCATTGATGGCACTGGCGTTCCAAGCAAAAGGTCATGCAGCAGTTTCTATGACTGGTGAACAAGCAGGCATTGCTACTAGCGATGCATTTGGTAAAGCTCGCATTTTAGAGATTGAACCAAAGCGTGTGCTTGAAGCATTAGAAGCTGGTAACATTGTGGTAGTAGCAGGTTTCCAAGGTATGACGGAAGCAGGAGATATTACTACATTGGGCCGTGGCGGTTCTGATACAACAGCCGTAGCATTAGCAGGGGCTATGCAAGCTGATGTATGTGAAATCTTTACAGATGTAGATGGGGTATACTCCACAGATCCACGAGTGGCACCAGGTGCTGTAAAATTGAAAGAAATCACTTATGGTGAAATGCTAGAAATGGCGCGCTTAGGGGCAGGCGTTATGCAACCAAGAGCGGTCGAAATGGGACATCGGTATGGGGTGCCAATTCATGTACGATCTACTTTCAGTGATGAAGAAGGCACGATAATTCGAGAGGAGTATACAATGAAAGCAAATCAATACGCGATTACAGGCGTTGCAGATGATACTAATGTGGCAAAAGTAAGTCTTGTAGGGGTGGAAAATATTCCAGGTGTGGCACATCAAGTGTTCCAAGCGTTGGCTAATAAGAGTATCGACGTAGACATGATTGTGCAAAGCATCCGCACTACAGATGATAAACGAACAGATATTGTGTTCACTATCACACGCGATGATGTGAACCTAGCGAAACAAGTGCTTGATGAACTTGGTCAATCCATGTCTATCGAAGAGTGTGTGATCAACGAAAATATGGCGAAGGTATCTATTATTGGGGCTGGCATGTTGGGTCAACCAGGAGTAGCTGCGAAAATGTTCGGCATTTTATCTGACGAAGGCGTAAATATCGAAATTATCAGCACATCTGAAATCAGTATTTCTTGCCTTATCGGAGAAGAACATATTAAAACGGCAGTTCGTGCTATCCATGATAAGTTAGTATTAGACGGCAGAGGTTAAGTAACGACTAGAAAAGAAGGTATGGGAATGAATGATAAGAAAAAGGAACGATATATACAACTAGGGTTGTTGAGCGGATTGGTGATACTAGGATTTCTAGTGTACGTCCTTGTTCCAGGTTTCTATGATGACATGTGGGAATTAATCCTTTCTGGTGATGTACAGCGCATGGCAGAGGTATTACAATCCTATGGTCCGTGGGCCATGGTCATCAGCTTTGTTTTGGATGTACTCATCAATGCGCTAGGATTTTTACCGTCCATCTTCTTTTCCACAGCCAATGGTTTGCTATTTGGTGTAGTACCAGGGATAATTATCTCTTGGCTAGCAGAAACAGTGGGCGTTGTACTGAGCTTTATGATTATGCGCTATATCTTACGAGATACGGCGCATAAGGTCATAGAAAAAAGCGAGTTTTTACTGAAAGTGGATGACTTTAGTGGTAAAAATGGTTTGACTGTCATGCTCTTCGCTCGTGCTATTCCCTATTTTCCAAGTGGTATCATTACCGCCTTGGGAGCGATTAGCCAAATCTCTTTGCGCGATTACATTATTGCCAACTTGGTGGGGAAATTCCCTTCCACCGCACTAGAAGTCATCGTCGGTCATGATGCGGTGCTATTGCAAGATAACTTAGGTCGTTTAACAATCGTCATACTCGTTGCGTCGGTTCTGTATTTCCTATTGTGGAAAGGATACCAACGGTGGGTGAAACAGAGGTAATATAATAGGATACCTCCGGCTGTCTGTAGGAGTGGTACATCTCACTGTCTGAGACAGTAAGACATCTACCAATCTATGATCTTAAGACACGAATAAACATATAAAGAGGAACGTTGATAATGTTTGATCAACGTTCCTTTTTTATCTTATGATAATTTGTTTAGTCGCTAGTATAACGTAATATAATCTATGTATGGTATCGTACTTTAAAAGAAGGATAATAAAAAAACTCAATTCCAAATGAATTGAGTTAAGTACCCACAGTGGGTGCCCCAAGGGCGATGAAAATAAATTCGTATTTGAACTTGTAGTGTGATTCTGTAAATATCTCAAACGTAAATATCTGTAACGTCTTTGAGATGCTTTCATTGTATACAAAAAAAGATATGGAGTCAAGTGTTTTTAAGTAGTATAATGAAATTAAATAATATATGGTAATATTCATTTTGAGGTATGGTAATGAATACTTATAGTTGGATTGTGTGAGGCCAGTTATGTTGTATGGAAAAGGAGAAGTACAATGAGTGATTTTGACAAACACAAGGATCAGATTTGCAAGCACAAAGGTTTCAAAGGGGGCAATTATTTTATTGGTTTCGATATTGGTACAAACTCTGTTGGTTGGGCTGTGACAAATGAGAAGTATGAATTATTAAAATTCAAGTCTCATAAAATGTGGGGGTCTAGGCTGTTTACAGAGGCGCAAACCGCAGTAGATACTCGTATGAAACGGTCAGGTCGTCGTCGTTTACAACGTCGTAAGTTTCGATTACTTTTACTAGAGTCATTATT